>NZ_JBFAQK010000043.1:0-61756 GCF_040677245.1 Streptomyces kurssanovii | reverse complement strand
GCGGAGCCATGCCGACTGACGACAACGCGGCGTGGGGGCACCTCCCGTGCCCGGAGGGCTACGGGGGAGTGCGTGCCAGGGCCCGCGAGCCCGGCATGATCCAAACGAGAGGCCCTAGGAGCGAGTGGCGGTCGCGCAGCCGTTGCCCGTGGCCGTCGTGCCGTCGCTCTCGATCGGCTCGCTGCGGTCGTACGGATCGATCTGGCGTGCCTCGTCGGCGGGCTGCTCGGCGGCCGTGCCGAACGGCGGCACGAAGTAGCCGGTCGGGGCGGAGCAGCCGCCGTTGGTCATGTCGAGCGCGTACGAGACGAGGGACATCGTGCCCGGTTCGGTGATGACCTTGGCCGGGTCGTCCCAGCTCATCACCACCTCGCGCCGCACGATCGTACGGACGACCTCGGCGTCCCGCCCGCCGTCGCCCGCCGGGGTGGTCGGGTACACGAAGGTGACGTCCGCCGTGACCTCGACCGCCCCCCGTTTCCCCTCCCGGTACGTGAGCCGGCCGCGCGTCTTGACCACGTCACCGACCAGCCGGGCCTGCTCCGGCCGGAAGCGGCTGAACAGCAGCAGCGGGTCGGTCTCGGGAGCGGGCGCCGCCGACGACAGGGCGGTACGGAGATAGTCCTGGACGTCCTTCTGGTGCGGGTTCAACAGCGCGATCGCCGTCGTGGGCCGCTCGCCGCGCAGCACCCGGGAGTCGAGACCCGCGGCCACCAGGAAGTCCCGGCTCTGCCGCAGCGCCCGCTCGACCTGGGCGGCGTCCATCCAGCCGGTCGCCTTGGCCGGTGGGACCGTGATCCCGGCCGCTCCGTCGGCCCAGCGGGCCGCAGGCGAACCCCGAAACGGTTCGGCGAGGGTGGGGCGCAGAGCCGGCTCGGCACCGGGCGCCTCCCGCGGGCTTTCCGACTCGGCGGCCGACGGCGCCCCGTCCTGCGTGCCGTCGTCGCCGCCGAACCAGCCGACGACCTGCTGCGGGAAGAGCGCCACGACCAGGAGGACCACGGACGCCACCAGCACGGTCACGTACCAGCCTGTCCTGCGTCGGGGCCCGGCCGGTGAGTACGTACGCCGGTCCTCCGGCAGCCCGGAGCGCTCCCGCAGTCGCCGCTCCACTTCACGGGCGCGCGCCGACGGCTCCACGGGGGCCCCGGCCGCACCCGTCACCGATTCCCGAAGGAACCGCTCCCACTCCTCGTCGGACACGGACGACCCGTCCTGCCCCCCGGCCCCGCTCACACCGCACTCCCATTCTCGCTCGATGGCTCGACGCCCCATGGCTCGATGCCGGCTCGATCGCTCGCCGTCCGATCAGGTGACTGTGCACCGGTCGATCGAGAGCCGCCCGCATGATCGCATGAGCAAGCCGCCAAGTGGGGTGGCGGGTTGAGGGTCACGTCGCCGCGCCGGCTGTGAACGGGTTCGCCGGCACCGGCCTTGGCGGGCCGTCCGCCCGGGTGCCGGCATGCCACGGTCACGGTCGCGTACCGGGTCCGCCAGGGACGGACCCGGCTCGGGACGGGGTCAGACGCGGTCGGCCGCGATCAGGACGTACTGGAAGGAGCCGTCCCCGTACGACTTGATGAACGCTTCCTCGATCCCGGTGACCAGGGAGGACGTGGCCCGCAGCTCCCAGTAGGGCAGCGTGTCGGGGGTGAGGTCGATGACGGCCTGCGGCACGAGCCGGTTGTCGGCCATGGCCCGCAGGTATTCGCGGCGGGAATGGATGTTGCACTCGAAGTGGGCGTTGATCTGGGAGACCCACTTCGACGGCTGGCCGTAGCGGGGGTTCCAGCAGCCCGTGATGGTCACGTACCGGCCGCCGACCTTGAGGAAGCGGGAATGCTCGGCGAGAAGGTCGTGCAGGTCGACGTACATGCTCGACTCGTTGTTCCACGAAGCGGCGATACTGCCGCTCTCGAACGGCGTGTCGAGCATGTTGCAGACGCGTGCGCGGACGTGGTCCTGGATGCGCAGCTCCCGCGCGCGCCCGTTGCCGAAGTCGGCCTGTGAGGACGAGAGCGTGACGCCCTCGACCTTGCAGCCGAAGCGCTGGTGGGCCATGACCATGGACCCGCCGCGCCCGCAGCCGGCGTCGACGAGTGTGTCGTCGGCCCGGACGGGACCGAGGTGGTCCAGGAGGACCTCGGTCTGGGCCGACTCGAGGCGGTGCAGCTCGGCGATCAGCCTCTTCTCGTACTCGCTGTCCTCGGGGTCGCCGAGCGCGTCGTGGTCGACGGCGCCGACGCCGTAGTGGTGGTGGTAGAGCCCGTCCACGTCACCGAGGCGCAGGTTCACCGGCCTCGCCTCGCTGTTCCAGTAACGGGCGATGTCCCGCTGGTAGGGCGTCGCCGGGGCCGGGATCATCGCGGAGGCGGTGGGGTTCAGTTCGGTGGTCACAGAGATGTCCATTCCTTACCAGAAGTCGGGCAGGCTGTAGCGGTAGGTGTTGGTGCGGTGCCAGTAGTGGTTGCCGTCGACCCAGGCGGCCACGCCCTTGAGGAAGCGCAGCAAGGGGGGCAGAGGGCAGGCGGCGGCCAGTTCGGCCGCGGCGGCCTCGAAGGCGTGCATGAGCTCGTTGTGGACCTCGACCGCCTTCAGGTACGCGTCGCGCTCGGAGAGCTGCTCGCGTTCCGCGATCACCACCGGGAGGTTCAGGTGCCGGCCGGGGCTGTCGAGCTCCTTGGTGTAGGAGTAGAGGTCGTTGACGATGGTGGTCGCGTTCCCGGCGAGTGCGATGACCCGCTGCGTCTCCGGCCGGGCATGCAGGTCCGCCGGCAGTTCGTAGCCGCCCACGGTGTCGGTGATGGTGGGGCAGGGGCGGAAGTTGTTGAACTGGCGCATGGCCAGGTACTCCCACACCTGCGGGACGTGATCGGTCTCGGCCCAGGCCGCCTCGGCCAGGTAGCCCATGTGCAGCCGGGCCATGTCGTGCCGGTAGCGGTCGGCCTGGGAGGGCGTGGCCTCCCGTACGAAGTGGTCCATCGCGCTGCGGTACGCGCGCCGCGGGGCGTCCGAGCCGAGCGACTCCTCCCACTCCGGCGCGTACTCGGGGGTGGTGTGGAGGCGGTCGAGCGCGGTGTGCGCGAGGAGGAGACGTCCGCCGAGACCGACGGGTGAGCCTCCGTGGTCCTCGCAGTAGCAGTCGTCGACGGCGTTCTCCGCGACCATCAGCCGGGTGGCGAGCATCAGGTGGTCGACCGTGGGGGCGTCCGGGTGGCAGGCGACCATGTAGCGGCCGACGGAGAAGCCGTCGAACTGGCCTTCCCAGTCCTCGGGGTAGAGCTGGACCTCGTCCTCGGCCCAGCGCTTGATCCGGCGGCTGACCTCCTCCACCCGTACGGGATCGGGCTCGGGTACGGGGTGGTGGTAGAGGCCCGGCACGGCCCGGCCTTCGGCGAGCGGCGCGGGTTCCGGGAGCACCGGGTCGGGGCGGCGGGCCAGGGAGAGCGAGGCCGTGCCCAGGCCGCTCGGGCCCCGCAGGACCCGATGGAGGGCGGAGTCCGCGGCAGGGACGGCCGGAACGGCGGAGGTGGCCGCGGGGGACGACGGGACGATCGGCGGATGCGGCGCGGCCGGCAGGCCAGGAGCCGCCGGCGCGGGCACGTCGGGCACCGTGGCCGCCGGTGGTTCCGCGGGCGCCGGCTGCGGGACGGGCGCCAGGGAGCGGGGGGCGGCCCCGAGGAGAGCGGGGGCACCGGAGCGGGCCGCGGCGGTGGGCGGCCTCGACTGCTGAGGGAAGGGTCCAGGGTCGGGCATTCCGTAGCTCCTTGCTGCGGTGGATGGGGCCGTTCCGGATCCGCGCCGGTCCGCCGGGCGGGACGGATCCGGCTCGGCCGGGGGGCCGTCAGCGGGTTCCCTGGTCGCTCCTGCGGGCGATCTGCACGTTCTCCATCACGCCGAGCGCGTCGGGTACGAGCACCGCGGCGGAGTAGTAGGTGGTGACGAGGTAGGAGATGATCGCCTGCTCGCTGATGCCCATGAAGCGCACGGAGAGGCCGGGCTCGTACTCGTCCGGCAGACCGGTCTGCCGCAGGCCGATGACACCCTGGTTCTCCTCGCCGGTGCGCATCGCGATGATGGAGCTGGTCTGCTCCTTGCTGATCGGGATCTTGTTGCAGGGCAGGATCGGGACACCGCGCCAGGCCGGGACGGACTGCCCGCCGAGGTCGACGTGGTCCGGGTAGAGGCCGCACGCGTTGAACCCGCGGCCGATCGCGGCGATCGTCCTCGGGTGGGCGAGGAAGAGCTTGGTGCCGCGGCGACGGCAGAGCAGCTCGTCCATGTCGTCCGGGGTCGGCGCCCCGGAGTGGGGCTGGATCCGCTGCTTGAAGTCGGCGTTGTGCAGCAGGCCGAATTCGCGGTTGTTGATGAGCTCGTGCTCCTGGCGCTCGCGCAGCGCCTCGACGGTGAGCCGGAGCTGCTCCTCCGTCTGGTTCATCGGGCCGTTGTAGAGGTCGGCGACCCGGGTGTGGACCCTCAGAACGGTCTGGGCGACGGAGAGTTCGTACTCGCGTGGCTTCAGTTCGTAGTCGACGAAGGCGCCGGGCAGTTCGGCCTCGCCGACGTGGCCGGCCGACATGGCGATCTCGGCCTCACCGTGCTTGTTCTGCCGCTGCCGTGCGAGCGAGCTGAACTCCTCGATGTGGGTCCGGAGGCTGGGCGCGGCGGCCTGTACTGCGGCGAAGTCGGCACGGGAGAGGGTCAGGAGCGTGCCGGAGGTTTCGGCGGTGGCCGTGTAGTCGTAGCGGGCGTCGGCGTCCAGGAGGGCGTTCTCTCCGAAGCGGTCGCCGTCCGCGAGCACCGCGATGGCGATCTCCCCGCCGTACTTGCCGTCGGAGGTCTGGCGGACGCGGCCATGGGCGATCATGTGGATCCGGTCGGCCGGGGTGCCGCGCTCGACGAGGACCTCTCCCGCCGAGAAGTCGCGCTGCGTGCAGCGGCCGGCGAGAGCGGTGAGAGCGTCGAGGTCCTCGAAGCCGCGCAGCAGGGACAACTCACCGAGTTCGCGGGGGATCACACGGACCGTGGCACCCTCCTGGACGAACTCGATGCGCCCGTCGCCGACGGTGTGGCGTAACCGGCGGTTGACCCGGTAGGCACCGCCCTTGGTCTCGACCCAGGGGAGCATGCGCAGCAGCCAGCGGGAGGTGATCTCCTGCATCTGCGGAGCGGACTTGGTGGTGGTGGCGAGGTTGCGGGCAGCGGCGGTGCCCAGGGACTGCTGAGGCAGCGCTGGTGCGGCCGCCTGGGCTTCCGGGCTGCTGTCGACAGTCATCGAGGCCAGTTCTCCTTCACGACGGATGACGGCCGGCGCACACCGGTGCGCCGACTGCGAACAGGGAGGAACGGAGGGAGTCACGGGGATCCGTGCAGGTCCCGGAGGACCGTAACGACCGCTCGGGCCGCGTCGCCTGGAGAACCCGGACGCATTACCTCGAAGCAGTGACGATCATTTGAATACGGTTTATCTGTTCAATCAGTGACATTGCGCCACTTCGCTGGAGCGCGACGGGGTCGCGCAGGCCGACCACCGCTCCACGACGCCCCTGCGGTCCATCGGGGCGCACAGGATCCGGCCAACTTGCCGCCGGCGAGGCTCCCTGGGCTCGCACGCCTGCCCCGCATCGGCGAAGGCCGCGACACCGGGCGCTTTAAGGACACTTCTGGCGCGTGAGGCCTGACACATGTTCCGGACCGGGGCGGAAGAATCTTCGCGCGATGGCCGCGGCGCCCGCAGGAATTCCCTTCGCGGCAGGGCTCGAGCATCGCTCGACAGCAAGATCAACTTCGTTCAAGTCTGCACCATGCGTGGGGAGATGTCCGCATCCGGCCCAACCGTTTCCGGCGATTTCCTCCCACTCGAGCAGCCCCGATAGGCATATGCCACCAGGGGCTGCCGACCACAGCCCCCTTGCCCGACCGACCACGCAGGGGGAATTTCCGTGTCCACCATCACTCGCCGCCACGCACTGGCGGCCGTCGCCGGCGCCGCCGCCGGCCTCACCGTCGCCGTCGCCGCGACAGCGCGCGCCACCACCCCGGCCCGCGCCGCCGCCGGACCGCCGCCGTTCGACGAGGTCTACCAGGGCCGCCGTATCCAGGGCGCGCCCTCGCACGCCGGCGGGCACCACGGCGGACACGGAGGCGGCTACACCGTGCACATCGACGACGAGGAACTGCACGTGATGCAGAACGCCGACGGCACCTGGATCAGCGTCATCAACCACTACGAGCCCCGTGCCACGCCCCGTGCCACCGCCCGCGCCGCCGTGCGGGAACTCCAGGGCGCCGTACTCGTCCCCCTCGCCACCGCCTGACCGGGAGCCCCACCGCCATGACCGTACGCAAGAACCAGGCCCGGCTCACCGCCACCGAGAAGCGCGCCTTCGTCGACGCGCTTCTGGAGCTCAAGCGCAACGGGCGCTACGACACGTTCGTCGCCACCCACAACGACTTCATCATGAGTGACACCGACAGCGGTGAACGGGTCGGACACCGCTCGCCGTCCTTCCTGCCGTGGCACCGCAGATTCCTCATAGAGTTCGAACAGGCCCTCCAGTCCGTCGACCCGAGCGTCGCCCTGCCCTACTGGGACTGGACCGTGGACCGCACTCCCGGCGCGTCGCTGTGGGCCCCCGACTTCCTCGGCGGCAGCGGCCGCGGCCGGGACGGTCAGGTCATGGACGGACCGTTCGCGCGCGGTGCGAACCGCTGGGCCGTGAACGTCCGTGTCGACGGACGCGACTTCCTGCGCCGCTCCCTCGGTGCCGGCGGGCGCCAACTGCCCACCCGCGCCGAGGTCGACGCCGTCCTCGCGATGGGCGTCTACGACGCGGCTCCCTGGAACAGCGCGTCCGACGGCTTCCGCAACCACCTCGAAGGCTGGCGCGGCGCCAATCTCCACAACCGCGTCCATGTCTGGGTGGGCGGCCACATGGCGACCGGAGCCTCCCCGAACGACCCGGTGTTCTGGATGCACCACGCGTTCGTCGACAAACTGTGGGCCGACTGGCAGAAGCTCCATCCCGCTTCTGCCTACCTGCCGACGGCCGCCACCGGCAACGTCGTGGCCCTGCACGACACCATGCGGCCGTGGAACAACGTGACCCCCGCCGACATGCTGGACCACACGCCCCACTACGCGTACGACTCCGTCGCCGCCTGACGGAATCCGGCGCCGCGCGGACGGGCCGGTGTCCTTACCGCGCGGCGCGACATGCGTCACGAGGCCGCTGAGGCGGGGGGCGGCAGTGTGCGGGGACGAGGCCGGCCACCCGCCGGTCGGCGGGGCTCTTGACCGGGACGAGGCCGACCAGCCGCCTTCTCCGCGACCGGGCGCGTGCAGAACAGGAGGCGGTGGCCCGTGCCGTCTCCCGGGCCTCTTCCGCGCCGGTTCAGCTCTCGGTCGGGGTGAGCACGACGAAGTCGGCGTTCGACGGGTCGAGGCAGACCGCCAGGCGGCCGACGCCCTCCGCGTCCTCCGGCCCCATCTGCACGCTGCCACCCTTCTCGGTGACCTGTGCGACCGCGGCGTCGCAGTCCTCGACGGCGAAGACCGGGTGCCAGTACGGCTGCCCGTCCGCCAGAGCGAGGTCCTCCTTACGGAGCTCCATGAGGCCGCCTTGCATACGCTCCTCGGGAAGCCCGGCGGGAGTGATGAGGACGTACGTCCCCCCGCCGCCGGGCAGCTCCATGTCACTGAACTGCCAGCCGAAGACCCGGCCGTAGAACTCCTTCGCGGCCGCTACGTCGCTCGTGTACAGCTCGGTCCAGGACAGCGAGCCCGGCTGGTCCACAAGGTCGACACCCTTGTTCTGACCGGGCTGCCAGACGGCGAACTGGCCCCCCAGGGGGTCGCTGTACTGGGCCATCCGGCCCCACTCGTCGAGGTCCCTCGGCGGGACCCGCACCGTGCCGCCCGCGCTCTCCACGGCCTGGGTCGTGGCATCGGCGTCGGCGACGCAGTAGTAGATCATCCAGGCCGGGCGCGCGCCCTTCTCGGTGAGCTTGCCGAGGCCGGCGACGATCTTGCCGTCCTTCCGGAACATCCCGCCTTCCATGTCCTCCTCCCCCTCCCCCTCCCCCATGGACTCGTAGTCCCACCCCAGCACCGCGCCGTAGAAGGCCGCGGCGGCCGGGACGTCGGGGGCACCGAGGTCCAGCCAACAGGGGGAGCCGGGGACGAAATCAGTGGTGATCACGGCAATTCCCTTCGCAGATCAGGTCTCGTCCCAGCCTGACACCCGGCACTGACACTCGCCCGTCGGCCTGGCCGTCCGTGCGCTTCGGCCGTCCGTCTCCTCGTCGGCCTTCCGCTCCGCTTCCGTACCCTCGCGCCTGCCGCACGCAAGCGCGGCCGACGGTGGCGGCCCGCTCACCGTCGGCACACGGCTGCAGCGCAACTGCAGCGGGACGGAGACGGTTTCACGCGCCGTGAGTGCCTAATCTCCTTGTGACCTCCTGGCACGGCGACGCGAAGGACACGGGGATGAGCGGAAACGGGGGCGGGGCCGGGGCTCCGTGGAACCCGTACGGCGGAGGACGACCGCCGGGACCGGGTGGGCCGCCCCTACCGCCGCCGGGCCCGTGGCCGCCCGCCCCGGCGCGTCGGCGGCTGACCTTCGGGCGTCTCTTCAACCCGATCGCCGTGGCGCGCGCGGTGTTCACGCCGTCCCGGCCCGACCGTGTGCACGACCCGATGGTGAAGAAGGTCCAGGTCGTCCGTACGGTCGTCGGCCTCGTCGCCGTCACGTGGATGCTGCTGTCCTACGGGCCGGCGTCGGACGCCGACGCCGTGCTGGACGACCGCTTCGGCCAGATCCGTACCACGCTCATCGTTCTCGGGGTGACCTTCCCGGTCGCCGTCGCCGTCTTCATCGCGGCGGCCCGCCCGCCCAACCGGCGTCTGTTCCTGCGCCGCGTCGGCAAGCCCGCCGGGGCGCTGCTCACGCTTGTCGTCACGCTCGCCGTGCCGAGACTGATCACGGGTCTGGGTTACGTGACCGAGGACACGAACTGGACGGCTTCCGCGGGGCGGGTGGTGCTTCTGTTCGCCTTGGGCGCCTTCGCGTTGTGGCTGGCCCCGTTCGGTCTCTACGGCATCGCGCAGTCACTCGTGCACGTCTTCCGGACGGCCGACCTCCACGAGACGGTGCCGCCACTGCTCGCGACGCTGCTCGTGTGGGAAGTCGCCCTCTTCGACCTGTTCCGGGGCGCTTACGACAGCGTGCCGTTCTGGGTGCGGATGGCCTTCACCCTGGGAGCCCCGCTGTCGGTCACCCTCGTGGCGATGTGGGAACTGCGGCGGCTGCGCACACGGCACAACATCACGCTGCGCGGAGCGCTGCTTCGCTGAGCCGTCGCGACGAACGGGTCCTTCGGTCCGGATGCTTCTCCCGGCCGGCCGGCCGGACCGGACACCGCCACCGGGATACGGTGCGGTGGCGGCCGCGTCGTCAGGTCCAGCGGGTGACCGTCAGCCGGATCCGCGCCTGTTCGCCGAGGATCGGCTGCGCGGAGCCGGGCAGCGGGATGTTCGCCACCCACGTCCCCGCGCGCTCGTCCTCGTCCTGCAGCGACGTGCCGCTCGGCTCATAGTGGCTGATAGTGCCGGGGATGAGCGAGTTCCATGCGGCCCATGTGCCCTCACCGATGTCGACCACCAGGGTGTCGTCGAAGTCGGCGGTCTGCTCCAAGTGGTCGCCGAAGCTCAGGAACCCGAGCTGTTCACGCAGCGACAGGATGCGCAGTTGCAGTGCGTAGCGCATGGTCGTGTCGCTGCCGTGCGGCCGCAGGCCGCTGCACAGGAACGCGGTGGTCAGCGGAACGTCCGCCGAGGCGCCCGACGAGGGCAGTTGAACCGGGCACCAGTGCTCGGCCGTCTGCTCGTGCATGACGATCGGCAGTCCCCGGACGGACAGCCGGACCTCGGCCTGCCAGGTGGTCCCCTCGATCGACGGAAGCCGGCAGTCGGCGAGCGTGGCCTCGACCTTGCGGTCACCGAAGAGGAACCGCCGTAGGTTCTGGTAGCCCTCCTCCGAGTTCACGAGGCCGTAGCGGCCGCTGTGGCTGCGGTGCACGAACGCCCTGTGTGCGCCGGGCACATAGGCGTTCTCGATCTGCACCAGCCCGTCGCTGTGCGCGCCGACGACGGCGGCGGAGAGGCCGAAGGCGACGTCGTAGTCCTTCGGGTTGGTGCCGATCAGGCAGAAGATCCGAGAACGCGGAAACGCCTTCGGGTGCGCACTGTCGCGCTCGGGCATGTCCCGGGCGCGCCAGTCCGGCGGGCGTCCCTGCGGATCGTGGTCCGATGTCGGGGTCAGGTACTCGTACATGCGCTCCGGACCGAACACCTCGGCGCCGTTGAGGCCCGTCGCGTCACGCACCTTCTCGAAGACGCCGAACCCGGCGTCGAAGGTGATGCCTCCGTGCGGCGACCCGTACGTGAACACCTTGGCGACGCAGTCGGCCGGGTCACGGCCGGCGTCCGGGAGCACTTTCTGCAGGAGGCAGCGGCAGATGAGCCCGCCCATGGAGTGGGCGACCAGGTGGACATGCGACGCCCCCGACTTCTCGCGAAGCTTGTCGATCAGCGTCAGAAGGTCCGCGGCGGCGTCCTCGATCCGGAATTTCTTCGGCTCGGCACCCCAGGTCGTGGCGGAGACGTCGTAGAAACGCAGAATCCAGATCGAATTGGAGGGAACGCTTTCATGCGCGTCCAGATAGGCCTCCTGCCCGCCCTCGACCAGAATTTTGTAATCCTCGTCGAGGATGAGCCGTAGCAGCGGGCTTTCGAACTGGTGGAAGCTCGGCACGTTTCCCGCCCCGACCCGGACATGGGTTGAGCCCTCGTTGAAGCCGTAGAAGGGGTCCTTGACGGTTTTGTCTATCCCCTCGGTATCGCCGGCGAATCCCCGGACGTACACGATCGGGAACTTCGTGTTCTCGGGCATGGGAACCTCACTGTCCCCGGGTGGCACCTGCTTCCCGGATGCCACCCGTCTCGCTCCTCGCCACCGATCGGTCGATCAGTCGATCAGGGTGCTGCGGTGCGCCACCGCCCCCTCTGCGGGCGACCAACTGATGTGCCCGTGCTGGAAGCGGCTGGAGCGGCTGTCCCCTGTGCCGATCTCGTCGGTCGCCGGATAGCCGAGGAAACTGGTCTCCCAGCCCATGTTCGCCCAGAGGTCGCGAATGGCGCCGTGCACCTCGTGCGCGCCCGTCGACGGTGTCCAGTAGATCGAGCCGCCCTGGAAGTGGTTGAAGCGGCCCGTTCCGTCCGGACACCCCAACTCGTCCGTCACCGGGTACCCGAGGAATCCGCTGGAGCCGCGGACCTGGGCGTACTTGATCCGGATGTCCCCGTGCACTTCGTGCGCGCCGGTATCCGGTGACCAGTAGATGGACCCGTGGTCGAAATCACGCGAGGTGCCCCGCCCGTCGGGGTTCGGTCCCTCGCCGCTTCCCGCGCCGGCGTCGAACGGGGCGCCGATCCACTGGATCTGGGCCCACTTCTCGTCGATGGCAGTCACTTCCGCCTCCAGCTCGTTCCGCCGTGCGAACACCGGATCCGCGGCGCGAGGAGTCAGGCGAACAGAAGCCGGTCCTGTTGTCCGGTGCCACGCGCACATGCGGGATCCCTGGAAAACCGCAGTACGGATCGTGGACGACACGGTTGATCCGTGAACCGTCGTCGCCGGTCCCTCGGTGCGCACGGCCAGGCTCGGCGCCTGCCGCCCTTGTTCCTCCTGGGGTTCGCCCGGGGACGGCGATATCGCCTTCAGTTTAGGCGCGTTCACCAGGGCCCACTACCGGAGTCGAGTTGACGGAGAACCGTGATTATCGGTTCCCATTCAACGAAACGCGACTGAATGACTTCGCATTCAACGAACCGGATCGAATGGTAGCCGAATGGAGGTGGTCGGTCCGCCGGGGACCGGTCTACAGTGGAATCGAGTTGGTCTGCACGGCTTCAGATGTCTTTCGACACCACGAAGTTCGTCACCCTACCGAAGGTGTCCGGTCGCGCCGTTCGTCATCGCGCGGCCCCCGGTCATCGGTCGGCCGCCGTACACGTCGGGACTTCGCGGCTCCTGGGACTCGACGCAGGGGCCGGTTCGAGTTCTCGCGAGGAGAATCATGGCCATTCCACTGTCACCGGACCGGTTGCTTGCCGCGCTGCGCGACGAAGGACTCACCGTCGTCGAACACCGTTCATGGCGAACCCACAACCGCAACCACAAAGGCCCCTGGGGCCCCCTGCACGGGGTGATGATCCACCACACGGTCACTTCCGGCACCAAGAGCAGCGTGGAGCTGTGCTACAACGGGCATTCCGCGTTGCCCGGCCCGCTGTGCCACGGAGTCATCGCGAAGGACGGCACAGTCCATATGGTCGGCAACGGCCGTGCCAACCACGCCGGGAAGGGCGATCCCGACGTCCTGCGAGCGGTGATCGACGAGGTCGCGCTGCCACCGGACAACCAGGCCGAGGCCGACGGGAACGCTCACTTCTACGGCTTCGAGTGCGTGAATCTCGGTGACGGCCGGGACCCGTGGCCGCAGGAGCAGCTGGAGGCGATCGAAAAGGCGGCCGCAGCCATTTGCCGGGCGCACGGCTGGAGCGAGCGCAGCGTGATCGGCCATCTGGAATGGCAGCCGGGCAAGGTCGATCCCAGAGGATTCGAGATGGCGGCCATGCGCCGGCGGATCGCCGACCGCCTGGGCGTCGCGGCAGCCGGCACCCGGTGAACGCGGGGGTCAGACCCCCAGCACGGTGAAGCCCGACTCGGTGAGCCGGGCGCTCAGGGCGGCGAGGGCGGCCGGGTCGGTGGAGGAGCCGTTCTGGGGAAGGCCGGCGTCACCCTGGAACTTGTGGACCGCGGCCTGGGTGCGGGGCCCGTCCGCGCCGTCCTGGGGCCCCGGGTCGTATCGGAGGACGAGCAGAGCGCCCTGCACGCCGAACACGTCCGACAGGTCCAGTGCCAGACGGTCGGCAGGCAGACCACGGTCCTCGACGGTCTGGGCCAGCAGGAAGTGAGCACGGTCGAGTTTGTTCCGGATCTTGATGGTTCCTTCGTCCGGGGTGAAATGGCATTCGTCGGCCGCACCGTTCCAGTTCCGCGCCGCTACATGGCCCTGCAGCTTCGGGAACTTGAACGCCGGTCCCAGCGCCCAGCACATGCTCATGGTGGCGAGTTGCGCGTTGGCCGGCCAGGAGGCGAAGCCGGCGAACTCGGGGCGCTGCGTGAGGAACGACTCCATCTGATCCAGCTTGGCGAACACATGGCGGTCGATCTCGTCGTTCTCCAAATGCAATGAGGTGAACGGCGGCTTGAAGGCTCTGTGTCCCTGCGGAGCGAGATCGAGATGCGCCTTGACCTTGTCCCACTCAGCGGCGACGAGGTCCGCCGACGCCTGGGCACCGCTGCCGTCCAGCCACCGCAACTCGTTGGCCAGAGCCAGGGAGGCGGACCGCTCCGCCTGATTCGGGGGAGAGTTGGCCGCGGCGGTCTGATCGATCTTGTTGCCGATCCCGGTGCTCACCCATCCCTTTTGGTCGAGGTACATGAAGTCGACCCGGCCCTCGAGGGGATTGTTGAATGCGATCCAATGGTCGCGAACGATTTGATGCATGTCGCCTGCCTCTGTGTACGCGGAGTCGGGAAATCGGTTCTCAGCGTCTGTCCGTACCGGTCCGCCTGCAACTCGGCCCCTGCTCCCGCCTCATGAAAGGTCGAACGCTTCCGCACCGTACGGGACGCGACCTGAGTTGCCTACCAAACCCCGTAGGAGTTCACTGAAGTTGAGGTATCTGCCAAGGAGGATGGGCCCATGGTGGGTAACAGAGGTGGCACAGACCCCGACGTTACGGTCAAGGGATCCTCCTGGTATCAGCGCGTAAATGCTCACGTGGCGCATCTCCAGGGACAGCTGAACAAGTTCGAAGAGCGACGAAAGGCCGGAGGTCGGGTATCTCCGGAGGACGCCAGAACCGTGGCCACAGCGAATGCCCACCTCGATGCCGCTCGGAATACATTGCGGGACTGTTCCCGGTGGCAACGCCTTTTGGGAGCGTCGGCGGACAGGGCTTTGGCGAATGTACACGAAGCGGAAGTGGCTCTTCTCAGGATAGCCCCGGAAAGTGAGCTTCACGATAAAGGGATGTACGCCCTCTCGCACGCCAAGCTTCACCTCATGCATGACGACGTGCTTTTGCAGCAGCTCAGTGCCGCGGTGCACAGCAGTCCTGAGCGGAACATGCTCGGCTTCAGGCGGCAACAAAAACCCCTCGGCGCTGGCCAGAGGGAATTGGCGGCCCTCACACTGCACGCCGCCTACCAAGCGGAAGAAGCAGAAAGAGCGCGAGTCCGGAGCTTTACCCAGATAGTCGTCATGGCCGCAGGAGCTCTCTGGCTGATAGCCGTTTCCCTGGGCGTATGGGGGGCCCTCGCCCCGGACGTCGCCGAGCGAGTGTGCTTCACGAACACGGAGGTGGCGGAGGGCGGGGGAAGCACGACCAGGGTCTGCCCTCTGGGAGAGACACCGAAGGCGGCCAACATCTTCTTTCTTGAATTCATCGGACTCTTCGCGGCGGCTGTGGCGGGGGCGGTATCACTGAAAGGCGTCAGAGGAACTTCCGGGCCCTACCACGTGGCAACAGGACTGATAATCCTCCGGCTCCCCGTCGGAGCCCTGACGGCAGTGGCGGGGATACTCCTGATGAGCGGCGAGTTCCTCCCCGGCCTGACCAACCTCGACACGCCGACGCAGGTGTGCGCATGGGCCTTCGCCTTCGGAGTCCTCCAAGAGTCCGTCACTCGCGCGGTCGACCGGCAGGGCCAGCATCTGATCGACAACGTGAAGGCACCGGGCAGCAATGTCGGAGACGCGGAAAAGGAAAAAGGGGAAAAGCGCGAGCGAGCCCAAGGACCGTCGTCCAGTAGATAGGTGCAGCCGTAAACATCCGGGCGCGGGTAGCGCTTCGCCGCTTGCACTGCTCGGTCGACAGCCGGAAACTGAAGACGACAGGCTTCCTTGGGAACAGGGTGGCGGCCATACAAGGAACTGTTGAAACAAGGAACTGTTGAGCGAGGCGATCAAACTGGCATCTCCTCCCCCTCGATTGTGGCTGCTCGGCCAGTTCCGCCTGGAATTCGGTGCCGAGCCCGTGGAACTGTGCGGGAACGCCCAGCGACTGCTGGCGTTCGTGGGACTGCGGGGACGAGCGTCCCGCACGATGCTCGCCGGAATGTTGTGGCCCGAGGTCACGGAAGAGCATGCCCGGGGCAGTCTGCGTACGACTCTGTGGAAGTTGCCGCGTGGTGATCAACCCCTGATCCGGTGCTGTGGGGACTGGCTCGTGGCCGCGGAGACGATGCAGGTGGACGTCCACACCTTCACGGAGACGGCACTCGGCGTCGTACAGGGCTACGCCTCTCCGCTCCCCGGCCATGTGCCGTTGGGGCTGCTGGGAGGTGAGGACCTCCTGCCCGGTTGGGACGAGGACTGGGTGCTGTTGGAACGGGAACGCCTGCGTCAATTGCGGTTGCACGCGCTCGACGCGCTGGCCGAGACGCTCGTCAGGCAGGGCAAGCCGGCCCTGGCGCTGGAAGCGGCATGGGCGAGTGTCCGCACGGAACCCCTGCGGGAAAGCGGCCATCGGGTCCTCGTGTCGGTGCACCTCGCAGAGGGCAACCTCAGCGAAGCGGTGCACCACTACCAGGCGTTCCGCCAGTTGTTGAACGCGGAACTGGGGGTGGAACCGTCCCCGCAGTTCGCCCGGATGCTTCCCGTGCACCGGCCGGGCCGTGCCCTTCGTGACCGGCCGTGAGCCACGCGTCTTCCGGACGGACGCCGATGGTTGACGCCGGGCTGACGGCACGTCCGTAGCGTGGGATGCCAAGGCGCGCCGGCGTCGATCGTCCTTCCGTAGCTGGGGGCAACCGGGCGCCGGGCCGGCATCGGCGAGGAGGCCACCATGTCGTGGCGGGTCGCGAACAGCCTGGAAACCCTGCGGCGGCAGCTCGACGCCCGCTTCCGCGGACGCAGCCTCGCCTCCGACGGCGGCATCGGAGACGAGGCCCACTGGGTGCGCGGCAGCGCCAGCGACCACAACCCCTGGTACGGGCCCGGCATCGTCACCGCCCGCGACTTCACCCATGATCCCGCTCACGGTCTCGAGATCCAGCAGGTGGCCGACCAACTGCTCGACAGCCGTGACCCGAGGATCAAGTACGTCATCGCCAACAGCCGGATCGCCACCAACCAGGACTGGCAGTGGAAGCCGTACGACGGTGCCAACCCGCACGACAAGCACTTCCATATCTCGGTGGTGGCAGATCCACTCTGCGACGACCCACAGAACTGGAGCGCGCCCGTCCTGGGAGAGGCGCCGGCCGACGGGGGCGGCGACGTCGCGGAGGGCAACTTCGTCACCTGGGGGACCGGAGTCAACGTACGGGCGGAGCCCCGGCTCGGGGCACCCGTCGTCACTGTGCTGTCCGGGCCGACGCGCGTGCTGGTGCAGTGCCAGACGCAGGGCGACACCGTCAACGCCTCGGGTCACACCAACAACGCCTGGTCCTTTGTCCCGGCGCTGGGCGGGTACCTCTCCAACATCTTCATCGACCACCCGGACGCCTGGCTTCCGGGCATCGGTGAATGCTGAGCCGGCGGCGGATCGTGTCCCGACGGCCGGTGCCCAGGCGACCTTCCCCCACCGGGTCACCGTGCGGCCCCCTGGAACCGACGAGAGGAGGGAAGCAGTCATGGTCACCCTGTCCAGGGTTCGCTTCGGCCTGAAGAACGAGGACGTGCGGATCGTGCAGAAGGCCCTGATCGCCCGGGGCCACAAGATCCCGGACGGAGCCACCGGGCTCTTCGGCGAACAGACCAAGAAGGCCTACCGTGCCGAACAGGAGGCCCAGGGCTTCACGGGGGCGGACGCCGACGGCGTCCCGGGCTACACGTCCCTCACCGCGCTGGGCCGCCACGCCGGCTTCACCGTCGAGCGCGAAGCCGCCCGCCCCACCTCCGGCAGCGGCCGGCTCACCCTCGGCCAGGTCACCTACGACGACCCCGACGACGACGACGGGGAGGCCGCCATGCGGCGCTACGCCGAGAAGGCGTGCGAACTGACGGGCATGGACCCGCGGTTCGGCGTCCCGGCGCTGACCACCATCACCCGGCGCGAGTCCATCCACAACCACCCGAGGTTCCGGGTGAACGTGGCGGACGTCAACGCGCGGGGCCGGCGCGCGCCGGACGGCCATCCACAGAACTGCTCACGCGGCGCCACGCAGTGCGTCCCGGCGACGTTCGCCACCTACCACCAGGCGGGCACAGCCACCACACCCTACGACGTGGTCGCGGACATGTGCGCGACGGTCAACTACGTGCGCGACCGCTATCACGTGAACCAGTCGGGCTCGAACTTCGCCGCCCGTGTACAGCAGGCGGACCCGAACCGGCCTGCCCGCGGATACTAAGGAGACCGCCATGGTCGCACTCTCCAACGTCCAGTTCGGCAAGAAGCACCCGGACATCCGTACGGTGCAGAAGGCTCTGATCGCGCGGGGCCACAAGATCCCGGACGGAGCCACCGGCTTCTTCGGCGAACAGACCAAGAAGGCCTACCGTGCCGAACAAAGGAAGCAGGGCTTCAAGGACGAGGACGCCGACGGCATACCTGGCTGCGCGTCGCTCACCAAGCTGGGCCGGGAGGCCCACTTCGCCGTCGACTGCAAAGGTGCCCGCCCCGCCGCCGGCCGCGCGGCCACCCCGAGCAAGGGACGCGTGAAGTCGCCCGTGCCCGGCCACAAGGTCACCTTCGAGTTCTTCTCACGCGGCCCGTACGCATGGAAGCCCGACGGCGTCGGCCGGCACACCGGCCAGGACTTCGCGGCCCGGTCGGGCACTCCGGTGGTCGCCGTACGCAGCGGCACCATCGCCTGGTCCAACGGCGACGGGGGCGCGTACGGCCAGTGGATCGGACTGCGTGGGGACAACGGTCACATCTACACCTACTGCCACCTCTCACAGCGGCAGGTGAAGCCCGGCCAGAAGGTCGCCGCGGGCCAGCAGATCGGGAAGGTGGGAAACACAGGAAACTCCACCGGACCGCACCTGCACTTCGAGATGTCGAAGGGCCGTGAATGGGCCTACGGCCAAGTCGCCAAGCCCAGCTACTGAGGCCCGTGCCGCAGCCTCGTGCTGCGCTGGACGGTCCAACCTGGTTTGCACGCCCCCGGGGCGAATCTGATCGTGGGCCCCATGAACAAACCCAAGGTGGTGGTGCAGCCACCGGACGGCCGCGGCCTGCGCGAGGTCACCATGGGCGGCAGGACGGTAGGCAGTGCCTGGTCGCTGCGGGGCTTGCGCAAGGTTCTCCGTCGCCTCGGTCATCCGGAGGACGTGGATGTAGAAGACCGCTCACTCATAGTCTGGCTCGGCGGAGACAGCGGGACGTGGCCCGCCCGCACGGGGCGGCGGCACGCGACCATCGCGCTGATGGTGGCGGGTCTGCTGGGCTCCATGGCCCTGCTCATTGTCGTGGGGATGCCGGACGCCATCGGGGCCCTGACGTTCGCGGGGCGTGTCACAGGTTTCCTGTTCGCCTTCGCGGGCGTGGTGCAGGGCGTGGCGGCACTGGCGGTGCTCGATTACTGGGGAAGACGAAAGCTCACACTTTCCGGAGCGCTGATCCTGCTCGGCGTGTCCATCGCGCTGGTCACCAACGGCCTGCTGCTGTTCATGTGGCTCGAGGAACGAGAGTACACGCCCTATGTGCTGACGTACCTTCCACTTACCGGCTGGTCCCTGTGGGCACTGCAGCTGCTCCTCAGGGAAAGGGCATGGGAAGGAATTCCCTACCCCAAACAATTTGCGGCCGGGGTGACAGCCACGACACTTCTGGCCACCTTCAACCTGGCGTATTCCGCGCTCTATCAACCAACATCCGCCCCGGTCCTTTTCGACCTTGAAGTAAAATTCGGGACACCGCAATCGGATACGAAGCGACCGATCATCCATCTCCCCGTGACCTTCCGGGCCCGGAATTCCGGAAAGGTGCCGGCTTACATCACGAGCGATGGTTACGGGATCTACGGGGCATCCGCGAAGCACGCGAGCGACGGGAGCGGTCTCCTTGAGTGGCGAAAGCTGCTGGACGCCAAAATGGACGGATCAAGAGTAGGACGCTACGAAAAGTCTCCCACCCGGGAGACGATCAGCGCCGCACGGTTCTACGGGCCCGGCAACTGGCTCGAGCCCGGCGAGCAATACGTGAAAGAAAGAGTGGTTCAACTTCCCAGGTCCGCCACGTACGACGTGATCGAGGCCGACTTGACCATGACCATCATGCGG
This sequence comes from Streptomyces kurssanovii, assembly GCF_040677245.1. Taxonomy (NCBI): domain Bacteria; kingdom Bacillati; phylum Actinomycetota; class Actinomycetes; order Kitasatosporales; family Streptomycetaceae; genus Streptomyces; species Streptomyces kurssanovii. The sequence goes on along the minus strand of NZ_JBFAQK010000043.1, from coordinate 42,391 downwards.
AAGGACCGCGGAAGGATCGATGACGAATTTTCGGTCCCGCATTATTCCTGGCGTCCGAAAGACAAGCAGTTCTATTGCCCTCCATTTGAGTGTGATGAACACATCATCAACCGTGGCCGGGTCCTTCACAACAACAACATGATCAATGTGACGCGCCGGCCTCGATACGTGGTCTCCTACTACGGGTGGACCGGATCGAGCGCCGAGATCCAGTCGTATGTCTTGTCGCACGAACCCCGGGAAGCCCTTCATCTCAAGAGAGATGCAGCGGAAGAGAATCAGCGAGAAAGGGAAAGATACGGTGTCGCTCTGACCAGAGCCACGGCCGCAGTTCCCTTCGCACAGGTACTGAAAACAAGCGGTATCTAGCCTCCGCCTCTGCGGGAAGCGTGACCGGACCGGACACCGCCGGACCGCTTGATCGCGACACGTTTCACCACTCACACACTTGCCGCTTCAAACACTCCGCGTTGCAGGATGTGCCGTTCGGGTAAAGAGTGGAAATCGGATCGCTTATGCATTGCTGAACTCCAGACCTCCTGGGGGATCCGTTCTTGCCCCCAAGGGGCCGGTCCGCAACGGACAAGCCGGTACCACCGAGAAGCGCATCTGGAACGCATCATGGCCATAGTCGCCCGGCGCAACCTCTGCCGCATGGTCGGAGCATCCGCCTTGACCGCCTCGCTCGTGCTCCCGGCCGGAATGGCGAGTGCTGCGTCAGCGCCTCACCTCGGCGGCGCAAGCACGGCGGCGGCACCGGCTCAGACAACGCCTCCTCCCCCGCCGCCGGACGACCCGCCCACGCCGCCGGGGAACACGCCTCCTCCAGGAACCCCCACAGCGCCACCGCCGAAGACGGACGATTCTCCTCCGCCGGGCGACACGCGCCCTCCGGGCGAGAACACCACACCCGGCGACACCACTACGCCGGGAGAGACAGAGCCTGACGGGCCGCCAGGCGGAGGATTGGACCGATTGGTCACCGGGCAGTTGGCTCAGCAGAACAAGGAGATCCAAACGGCGACGGCGAGCCTGATGGGGGCAGGGGAAAGCGCCCCTGCGGAACTCGCACCGGCCGTAGAGCAACTGACTGCCACGCTCAAGGCGGTTCAGGACCTTAAGACGTCACCACAGGAGCGCGACGAGGTCACCGACATCGCACAGCAGGTGACCTCGGCGCTGGCAGTGATCATCAACCCTGAGACACCCCCTGAGCTGCGGGAGCAGCTGACCGCGATTGTGCGGCAGGTGGCGTCCGCCGTGGAGGGCAGCCGGGACCCGGGGGTGCCGCCGGAACGGCGGGCAGCCACCATCTCGACGGTGGAGCAGGCAACTTCGGCTCTGGAGATGATCGGTGACCCCGAGACGCCCCCCGAGCTCCGGACGGAGCTGATCCTGATCATTGACCCGCTGACCTCCTCCATGGCCAAGGAAGGCCAGTCCGACGCTCAGGAAGACCCGTCCGACCCGCCGGCGAGTCCTGCGCCGAAATGGAATCAGGTGACGGGTGAGCAGCCGGAGGTGGCCGGAGCGGCAGAAGTGGCCAGCGATCCGAAGACCCCTCCGCCTCAGCGGCTCGCGCTCGCGAAGGCCGCAGCTCGGGCCGCCTCGTCACTGCCGAAACTCAGTGATTCCGGAGGGTCACAGGAGGACGGGGCGAAAGCTCAGGAGGTCTACCGTCAGCAGAGCGCCGAGATGAAGAAGCAGAAAGAAGCGGCCGTTTCCGCTCAGGGTGTGCCGGACGTACCTCTCGGCAAGGCTGCCGAAGTGTGCACCAACGGCATCTTCTCCAGCGTCTCCGATCGCGCCCTCGGATGGACTCTGAAAGGCCTCCTCCCCCAGGAATGGGAAATCGCAGGGGTTGAGGACTTCTGGAAAGCACAGGAAAAGGGGAACGACTCCCTCGAGGTCCTCGCACAACTGCGGAACGGAGATGACGCCGACGAGCCGTTCAATGTGGGGGAGCTCACCACGCGTCTCGCCGAACTCGTTCCGGCGGGTGATCTGTTCTGGGCCATCGGCACTCCCGCCCTTCATTGCCTCCAGGCCGCTTGGCATCTCGAACAGGCAGGGATCGCGGCGGGGACCTGGGTCGAGAAGGCCCACCAGGAGAAGGGGGACGGCTAGACCACCTGGCGGCGCGGCAGCGGTCAGCCGCAGCGGAACCCCGGCGCGGCAGTGTCGGAGCCAACCGAGTGGATCTCCTCCCGCGGGTTCACGAACGCTCGCCGCCGTCGCGCCCTTCCCCTACCCTGATGACTGTGAGTGACGCTTCGGCTGCGTACCGCAATCAGAGCCTGTCGGCTCATGGAAGGAGCAGCTATGGCGCCGGTTCGGACAGTGTTCTTCTTCCGCGGCGGTAAGTACGTCCGCTACGAGATCAACGCGGCGACGGGCGCGGAGACGGTCAATCACGATGTCTACCCGCGCGACGTCGCAGAGGCGTGGACAGCGATGCCCGCCTCGTTCACCCACGGCTTCGACGCCGCGGTGACCTGGCCGGACGGCTTCGTCTATTTCTTCAAGGGCTCGCAGTACGTTCGCTGGGACGCCACCAACGACACCGTCGACGCCGACTTCTTCCCGCATGACACGGCCGAGCAGTGGCCGGCCCTGCCCGCGTCGTTCGCCGCGGGGATGGACGCGGCGATCAACTGGGGGGACGGCCGGGCGTTCTTCTTCAAAGGCTCGAAGTACGTCCTCTACGACATCGCGAACGATGTCGTCGACCACACCGTCTATCCCCGGGACATCAGCGAGGGTTGGCCGGACTTCCCGGCCGCGTTCAAGGCCGGCGTGGACGCGGCGGTCAACTGGGGAAACGGATCGGCGTACTTCTTCAAGGGCACCAGCTACCTGAACTACGACATCGCGAAGAGCGCGGTGCGCCCTGGCTACCCTCTGCCGGTCACGGAGCCGGGGAAATGGCCGGAGCTGGTCCGAGCAGGCTTCACCGGTCCCGTCGACGACGTGATCGAGTGGCCGCAGGCCGATGTGGCGAGCGTGGACATTCCGGCGAGGCTGTCGAGCTGCAGCAAGCGGACCCAGCCCGATGTGCGCTGCGGCGGCGAATTCGACATGCACGCGGTGTTCGCCGACGCCGATCCGTCGGTCCCGGCGTGTGGCGAGTACCGGCAGTTCATCCGGGGTGATCTCGAGGTGAACGGACAGCCGGTGCCTTTCATCACCAAGGAGAACGGGGTGCCGACGCGACGGCTGATGCGCTCCCGGCCCGGGCCCGGGTCGACCGATGACCATTTCGTCGAGGACGGCCAGGCCGCGTCGAACCCGGCCAACCCGTTCCACGTCGACCTGGACTACGGCCACCGGAACGCCTCCGTCGGAAACGGGAACCGCAACGACATGTACCTGGTCAAGCGGCGCTCCGGGGCGGAGTACGTGGGCAGGGACACGCCGGGAGGGGTCGGACCGCCCGGCACCTTCTACAAGATCGATGTCGATTTCCGCGGGCAGCTCATCGATGTGTGCAACGGCGGAACCGTACTGTTCACCCGGGAGTGGACCGTGAATTGCAGGGTGCCGTGATGAGTCCCATGAATCCGGACGCTCCCCAGCTCGCCGGTGACTTCTGGGTGTATCCGTCTCTCGGCGAGGTGTCGGACGGTTCGGTACGCGTCAACGTGGCCATCGCGGTGGAGAAGTCGTTCGATCTCCAGGACACCGACGTCGGCGTGGAGCTCGTCGCGGACGGACAGTCCCTGAGCCTTGCCGAAGGGCCAGCCCCCGGGCCGCTGCCGGCCATCGAAATGGTCGGTGCCAACGCTTACGCGCTGTACCGGTTCGACAACCCGGACCATCTCACCCCTACGACAGTGACGGTGACCGTGCGCGGCGGGAGCGCGGTCTTCGACCTGTCGCTGCCGATCGCTTAGACGGCTCGGCCCGAAGGAGGAGCTGGTCATGAGTCAGCCGGGAACCGTGGCGCTCACGGTCGAACATGACGGCTCCGCGCAGGCGGTCGCATTCAGCCGCGACAGCACGCGGTTCGCCAGCGGCGGCAGCGATTCGGTGCTGCGGGTGCGCGGGGTCGGCGTCGGTGTGCCGCTGGATGTGCCCTGCGAGGGGTCCGTGACCGGCATCGCGTTCAGCCCGGACGGCGCCGCGCTCGCGGTGGCCGACTTCGAGCAGGTGTTCCTGCGCTCCAGCACGACCGGAGCGGTGATCTGGCAAGGGCCTCTCGAGCCGGGCAGCTCCGTCAACACGGTGCGGTTCACTCCGGACGGAAAAGTGGTCGCGTCCACCGACGCGGTGGTCGTCGTACTCGAGGGTGCGACCGGGGCTTCATCGCGGCGGATCACCGTCGACACGCCGCAGATCGCCGACATCGACCTCAGCGGCGACGGCACCCGGATCGCGCTCGCCATCGACGAACGTCACGGGGGTGACCACCGGCGTGCCGGGTCGGCCCGGGTGCTGGAGCTGGCCACCGGCACGGAACTCGCGCGACTGACCCCGGACGACGCGGTGCTCGCTGTCGCGTTCGGTCCGGACGCCTCCTTGGTGCTGTGCTGCGCCGCCGACGACACCACCCGGATGTTCCTGGCGGACGACGGGACGCAGTTGTGGCCGACGCCGGACGAGGTCGACGAACAGGTCACCGCCCCCAACTGCCTGGCGTTCGATCCGAAGGGCAAGTGGACCGTGGTGGGCGGCTCCGACGGGTTCGCCCGGGTACTGGAAGCGGAGTCCGGGGTGGAGAAGTGCAGGGCACCGAAGCTGGCCCCCGGACTCCCCGACCCAGGGGCCGTCACCCATGTGGCCTTCAGCCCCAACGGCAAGGTGGCGGCCAGCGCCTCCATCGACAACGTGGTGCGTCTGTTCGACCTGGGCGGCAAGGAGCTGTACGCGGTGCCCACCGACGAGGTACTGGCCATGGAGTTCAGCCCGGACGGCCGGTGGCTGGGGCTCGGCAGCTTCGGCCGCGCGTTGGTGATCGACAACGGCGAACTCGGGCTCGGGTGAGGCGGCATGGACCCCGCCGAGCTTCTGCGCCAGGTCGCCGACCAGCTGCGCGCGCTGACCCAGAACGCGGTAGAGGGTCTGAGCCGCGAGCTGCCCGAGGAGCCGTCGGCCGCCGGCACCGTACTGGCCGGACGGCTGCTTGCGGCGCACGACCGGCTGCCGCCGGGGAACTCGCTGGTGGAACTCGTGCGCGAGATGCTCGGCGACCTGGACGCCGGCTCGCCGGTGCGGTTGCACGGCTGGCGGCGGGCGCCCGGGGCGCCGCTCGGGGTGGCGCTGGTGCTGACCGACGCGGCCGGGCGGGCCGTGCTCGGGGTGACCCCGGGCGGGCCGGTGTTCGACGTGGTGGTCACCCCCGGGGCGGCCCTGTCCATGCCGCCGAAGGTCACGGGCCCGTGGAGTGCGCAGGCGACGATCGCCACGGCCGGCGGCTGGGACGCCGCGTTCGGTCCGGGCATGCCGCCGGCGCCGCCCGGCGGCACCGCGACGATCCAGTTCCTGCGCACCGGCCGGCTGGCCGCCGGGACGGCCGACGGACCCGGGATCAGCGTCAACGGCATCGCCCTCACCGTGACCGCGGGCCCGGACACGCCGCCGGCCGTCGAGGTGGAGCTGCGGGAACTCGCCGCCGCCGTGCTGCCGGCGGCTCTGGCCAAGCTCATCGGCGTCGGCGGGGCCGGCCCGACGGCCGGAGGTTCGGGGCCGGTCACCGTCACCGTCCGGGCGGACCGGGCCGGTGGACTGCGCTTCGCCGGAACCGGCGCGCTGCGCGCCCCGCTGCCGCTACGGCTGAACGCTCCTGGTGTGCAGACCCGGGGTGCCGCCCTGGAACTGACCTCCGACGGCGGCGAGCTGCGGCTGGCCCTGTCCATGTCGGTCAACGCGGGGCTGCCCGGGCTCCCACTGCGCGCGTCGATGGACGGCGCCGGCATCGACCTGCCGGTGGTGCTGTCACCGGCGACCCGGCCGGGCATCGATCCGCAGCGCCTGCGTGAGCTCTTCCCGGACGGCATCGGCACCGAGCTCACTCTGCCGCCCGTGTCCGGCGGCGGCGTGGTCCGGCGCACTCCCGACCAGGGCTACGCCGGGCTGATCTCGATCGACCTGAGCGTGCTGCGACTGCAGGCCGTCGCCCTGTTCCGGCCCCCGGTCGCAGGAGCCCCGACCAGCTTCCTGGTGCTGCTGGCCGCCAAGTTCCCCGATCCCGGCATCCAGCTCGGGCTGGGGTTCGCACTGGACGCGGTCGGCGGTCTGGTCGGGGTCAACCGGCGCGTCGACGTCACCGCGCTGCAGCAGCTGGTCTGCGACGGCAACGCCGACCGGGTGCTGTTCCCGGACCGGGCGGTGGAGCGCGCCGGGGAGATCATCGACTCGCTGGCCTCGGTGTTCCCGGTGGCCACCGGCAGGGTGCTGGTAGGGCCGATGGTCCGCATCACCTGGGGCGGTCGGATGGTGTCGCTGTCCGGCGCACTGATCCTGGAACTGCCCGCCCCGGTGCGCGCGGTGCTGCTGGGGCGGCTCCTGATCGCCCTTCCGGACCCGGTGGTGCCGCTGATCCGGCTGCAGGCCGGTGTGCTCGGCCGGATCGACACGGGCGTCCCCGAATTCGAGCTCCTGGTGTCGCTGACGGGGTCGTGGATCGTCGGACTCGCCGTGAGCGGCGAGATGTACCTGCTGGTGCGCGGCGGTCGACAGCCGGAGTTCGTCATGTCCGCCGGCGGCTTCCACCCCCGTTACACCCGCCCCGCCGGGGTGCCCGCGCTGCGCCGGCTCCAGGTCGATCTGGCGCCGGGCAACGGCTTCGGGCTGCGCATGGAGGCCTACTTCGCGGTCACCTCCAACGCGGTCATGTTCGGCGGCCAGGTGCAGTTGGAGGCGATGATCGCCGGCTGCGGTGTGCAGGGCTGGCTCGGACTGGACGCCCTGTTCGTCTTCGACCCGGTGTTCGCGTTCGCGGTGCACGTGCGGGCCGGTGTGGCGGTGCGTGCGTTCGGCCGCCGACTGGCCAGCGTCGGCCTGGACTTCACCTTGGAAGGCCCGGCGCCATGGCACGCGTTCGGCACCGGCAGCATCTCGGTGCTGTTCTGGGACGTCGAGCTCGACTTCGACATCCGCTGGGGCTCCCCGCCGGCGGTCGCGCCGCAGGCCGGGCGTGATCCGATCGAGCCGCTGCGTAGCGCCGTCGGACAGCCGAAGGCGTGGGTGGCGGAACGGCCGGCAGCCGAACGCACCGCGCTGGCGTTCACTCCCGCGGCGGTCAAAAAGCTCACCAAAGGCGAGCTCGTGCACCCGGACGCCACCCTGCGGGTCAGCCAGGAGGTGCTGCCGCTGGGCGTGCCGATCTCCCGGTTCGAGCGTCGGCCGGTGCCGGTGCAGAAGTGGACGATCAAGGAGGTCACCGCCGGCACGCCCCGTCCGGTCGACGGTCTCCCCTCGCTGCCGGAGCGGTTCGTGCCCGGCGAGTTCTTCGACCTCACCGAGGACCAGCAGCTCACGGAGCCCGCGTTCGTCAGCCACGCCGGCGGGGTGCGTGTGGGCACCGACGGCGCGAGGCTCGGCGCAGGTCACCGGGTCGACGACGGCTACGAGACGGGGTACGAACCGCCCCTGCCGTCGCGGGAGTTCTCCTCTTGGCCGGGGCTCTTCCGCCGCGAGGCGGTGTACGGGCTCGGCGCCGCCGAACGGCTGGAGCGGTGGCGCACGCCCGAGGCGGCCGTGCGGGTACGCCCCCCGACGATGAGTGTGGTCGCCGCCGGTGACCTGCACCCGTTGCTGGCCGACGTCTCCCTGGTGAACGCCACCGCGGACGCCTGGCAGGCGGTACGCGAACAGCTCGGCGACCCGCACGCTCCTGTTCGGCTCGTCGAGAGCTGGGAGCAACGCACATGAGCCTCCCGGTGAGTACCGGGCCGGCGACCCACCGAAGCACGTCAGGGTCACGCGGCCCGAGCTGGAGCGATGCATGAGTACGCGATGGTTCTTCTCCTCGGCGCAGGTCGGTGCGGCGGCTTCGGCGTCGGGCCAGGCGTTGCCGACGTCGGTGCTGTTCGCCCGTGAGATCGACGGCGAGGACAGGCGGGAGACGGTGGCGGGACCGACGCTGTCGCTGGTCGGGCCGGGGGATGTGCTCGGCTTCGACCGGGCGATGGTGCTGCGCGAGGAGCCGCAGCCCGGCTCGGCGCCGGCGGCGGAGAACGTGCTGGCCGGTGTCGAGCTGGCGCACGCCGACCTGCCGTGGCTGCTCTCGCCGGGGCAGGCCACGACACCGGCCGGGCCGACGCCGCTGCCGTGGATCGCGCTGATCGTGCTGGCCGAGGACGAGGCGGCCCCGCCGCGGGGCGCGAACCCGCTGCCGGTGCTCACCGCGCCGGTGGCGGCGCTGCCACCGGCGGCCGAGCGCTGGGCCTGGGCGCATGTGGAGGCCCGCCTCCCGGACGGCGTCACCGACCTCGGAGCCGCGCAGCAGCTCGCCACGGAGGGAGTGCGCAACCACTCGGCCGACGTCGTCGCGCGGCTGTTGTGCCCGCGCAAACTGGAGCCGAACCGGGGCTGGATCGCCGCCGTGGTGCCGGCCACCGCGGCCGGCCGGGCCGCCGGCCTGAACACGCCCCTGGTCGGACCGGGCACGGCTGATGCCTGGCCGGCGGGCGACGGCCCCACGATCGAGCTGCCCGTCTACCACTGGTGGACCTTCCGCACCGCGGCGGCGGGCACCTTCGAGGAGCTGGCTCGTCGGCTGCGCTTCCGGCCGGCCGCCGAGGCCGGGCTCGGCACCCGGACCATCGACGTCGGCCGGCCCTGGCCGGCCGAGCAGGAAACCGTGCCCGCCACCGTGGCGCTGGACGGTGCGCTGCGGGTACCGGGAACGGCGGCTCCCGAGGTGTGGTCGGACCCCGCCGCACAGGAACGGTTCCTGGCCCTGGTCCGAGAACGCCTGGACGCTCCCGACCGACGCCGCGGCGAGGCCGGGCCTCCCGCCGAGGACCGTGACACGGCCGCCGTCGCCCCGCCGCTCTACGGCAGCCACCACACCGGCCGGCAGACCGTGCCCACCGACCCGAACAGCTGGATGAGCACGCTCAACCTCGAGGTCCGCCGCCGGGTGGCCGCCGCTCTCGGCGCCCGCTACGTGCAGCTGGAACAGGAGTTCCTGATGGCCAGGGCCTGGGAGCAGGTCGGCGAGATCCGGGAGGCCAACCGGCTGCTGGCCGTCGGCGAGCTGGCGACCGTCGCCGCGGAGCAGGCCCAGCGCAAGCACCTCGCGCCGCTGGACGTGTCCGACCTGGTCACCGTCATGGCGCCGGTGGGCAACCGGATGCCGCTCTCCGACGCGGTCGCCGGACCCGTGGGAGCCGCGACCACACTGGCCACCATGCTGGCCGCTTCCCCGGTGCCGACCGGGGCGGCCGACACCTCGTTCGTCCGGCTGACCCGCCGGAGCGGCGCGCTGGCCCGCCGTGCGGGCCGCGTCGCGACCGGCGACGCCGCTGTCGCCACCGTCGCGGAGGGGCCCAGGCCGGTCCTCGAACGTGGGCTGAGCGAGATGGGCATGATCGACGCGGGAGCGCCCGAGGCCGGCCTGCCCGGCGAACTCCGGGCCGGGGTCAGCCCGTCGAGGCTGCAACTCCTGCGGATGGCCGACCGCATCCCCGCCGATTTCTGGGCGCGGCGCAGCGAGACCGAGGCCCGCCCGCTGCGGCCGATCATGGCGCACCCGAAGTTCACCGTGCCGATCGCGGAGGAACTGCTGGCCCGCTGGCCCGAATGGGCGATTCCGGGGATCGGCGCGCTGCCGGCGGACTCGGTGACGCTGCTGGAGACCAATCCCGAGTTCGTCGCCGCCCTGCTCGTCGGGCTCAACCACGAATTCAACCGGGAGCTGCTGTGGCGGGAGTTCCCCACCGACCAGCGCGGTACCCCGTTCGCCCGATTCTGGCCCGGCGACGAGGCGGACGTGGACGAGATCGCCCGCTGGCCGCTCGAGGCCCCGCTGGGCAGCGGGCTGCGCACCGGCGGCGAGGGCAGCCTGGCACTGCTGGTTCGCGGTGAGCTGCTGCGCCGGTTCCCGGGCACCGCGCTGCTCGCGGTACGCGGCGAGGAGGGCAAGCTGCCGGCCGCGTTCGGCGGAGTGCCGGGCACCCCGCTGGCGCTGGACGAGTCGACCGTGCTCTATCTGTTCGCCGGCATCGACGAGCAACGGGCGCGCGCCGAGGACTGGTTCTTCGTGTTCCGCGAACCGATGCGCGGCACCCAGTTCGGTTTCGACTCCGGTCAGCCCGTCCCCGTGAAGACCTGGGCCGACCTCACCTGGAGCGGCGTCACCGTGGACGCCGCCAGGTTCGTCCGCCTCGCCCCGGCGCCCGCCACACCCAGTGAGCTGCCGCCGGCCGATCCGCCGGTGTGGGGCCGCGACGCGGCCGACATGGCCCGCATCGCCTTCCAACAGCCGTTCCAACTGGCCTTCCGGGCCACCACGTTGCTGGGCGGCTGATCACCGTGTCGAGGACAGGAGCACCCCGGACATGACCGACGCGTTCGCCGCCCGCGCGCAGTTGGACCGAGCACGCGCCGAGGCGGACACCGCGCAGGCCCTCGCGGACGAGCAACTGGCCGTGGTCCGGCGACTTCAGGCCGCCGTCCAGGCCGGCGACGAGCGCGCCACCCCCGAACTGCTCGCGGCCGCCGAGGCGGCCCAGGCGGAGCTGCAGCGCACGGCCGACCAGCTGAAGAGCTCCGTCAGCAGTGCCGGGGAGGAACTGGCACAGGCCCTGGCCGCCGGCACGGCGCTGTTCCCCGACGACAACACCGCCCCGATCGCCCTGCTGCCGGTGCGGGTGGAAACCATCTGGTGGGAACCGGGCGCACTTCGGGTGCGCGTCTACCCGGACGACATCCTGCTGTCCCAGTTCGACCCGGAGCTCACCGCCGCGGAGGCGGCCGCCGGCACCGAGTACTGGCGGACGCCGGGCCCCGAAGCCTGGCAGAAGGTGCTCAGCCTGCTGCGTCCGGCCCGCGCCGCCTGGGCGGTCCGCGCCTGCCGCCCCGGTGCTCCGCCGCCCGCGGTACGCCCCGACGACCCGAACGAACGCCGGCGGCGGGTGGTCGCGATGCCCAAGCGCTGGCGCTTCCTCGGCCTGGTCGACGGCCAGGTGGTGGTGGACAGACTCGGCCGTCCGGTGCCCGACCCGCTGCCGATCAGCATGCTCCGCACCGACGAGGAGGGCTGGGAGACCGACTGGTTCGAGGCGGTCAAGGCCGGCATGGGTGTCGAGCTGACCTTCACCGACGGCACCGATCATCTCGACGAGCTGCTGGTCGTCGGGGTGCGCGACGACTCGGCGGCGGACGGCGCCGCCCGGTTGCGCGACGTGCTGCACGGCCACCGATTCGGCGGCGGGCTCGGCATGCTGCCCGCCGGTACCGCGACCAACAACACTCCGCGTGCCCGCTCCGGCTGGTCCTCGGCCCCCGCCTACCCCGGCCCGGACCCGGATCCGGAGCCGCCTGCCGGTCAGCGGCAGGTGGCCGACGTGCTGGCCGGCGCGCTCGGCCTGCCGGACGCCGGTTTCCTGCGCGGCTGTCCCGGCGCGACCGACGCGGAACCGTCGGCCGTCGCCGCGTTGACCCTGCTCACCTGGCCGACCCTGGGCAAGGGGTTCGCCGAGGCCGCCGCGTCCCAACTGGACCTCGGCACCCGAGAGGTCCGGGCCGCCGGTCCGACGGGACCGTGGCGCGCGGTCCGGGACCATCTCGCCGAGCATGTCCGCGGTCGGGGGCCGCTGCCGATGCTGCGGGTCGGCCGCCAGCCCTACGGCGTGCTGCCGGCGACCGCGCTGGGCGACTGGCGCGCCACGCGGGACGGTGACGTGGACGCGTTGCTGGCTCCTTGGTTGCTGCGACTGCGGGAACGCTGGCGCGGGGTGCTGAACGGCGAGGACTCCACCATCCCCAGAGTGCGGCCCGGCGAGCCGGTCGACCAGGTCGCGGTCGACGCGTTGCAGCGGCTGCCGGTGGCGACCGGCCTGGCCATGCGCCGGCTCGACGGGCCGGGGTTCGCGGTGCCGAAGACTCCGCACGACCAGCCCCCCACCCGGCCGGGCCTGCCCGGCCTGGACCCGGAAGGCGTGCTGCGCTGGACCACCGGCTCCGACGGCTGGACCGATCTCGGCTGGGGCCTGGACGAGGCGACCGGCGTCCCGGCGTTCGTACCCCGGCTCACGCCGGACGCGGCCGGCTTCCCGGCCCGCGCGTCGGCCACCGCGGACTACCTCGCCGCGGTGCGCGCCTTCCTGGCAGGCGAGTTGGACGCCGAGAGCTACGACCGCGCCTGGCCGGTGGAGCTGTCCTCCGGCCGGGAGACCCCACCGCGGCCCAGCACGTTCTTCGACCTTCCGGCCGTCGGCGGCGAAGTGCCGGAAGAGGGCGGCGAACCGGCCGACGGCAGTGCACCGACACCCGAGGACGGAACCCCACCGGCCGATGGCGGTGCCCCACCGGCCGACGGCAGTGCACCGACGCCCGAGGACGAAGGGGTACCGCTGGAGTTCCCGCCGCAGGCTCCGCCGGATGCCACCGGAGTGCTCGACGCGCTGCTGTTCCTGCCGAACTGGGCGTTCTCCGACGACGGTGAGGACGATCCGCTCCCCCGTGCGCTGGCCGCCACCGGTGACGTGGACCAGCTGGTGGCCGACGTGCTGGAAGGGCTGTCGGAAGGCGATCGGGCGGAACGGGTCGCGGCCGCCACCCGGGCCACGGCCGCGCTGCCCCGGCTGGAGCAGGCACTGCGGGCACTCGCCGCCGTACCGACGACCCGCCTTCCCGAGCTGCTGCTGGAGGTCGTCGACGTCCACTCGCACCGGCTGGACGCCTGGATCACCTCACTGGCGTCCCGGCGGCTGGCCGAGCTGCGGGCATCCGGAACCGAGGGCGTCCGGTACGGCTGCTACGGCTGGGTGGAGGACCTGCGGCCGGCGGTGCCGAGGGAACAGACCGAGATCGACGTGGATGGCGTGGCCACCACGGCCGAGGTGTCCGGGCAGGACGGCTACATCCACGCACCGTCGCTTCAGCACGCGGCAACCGCGGCCGTACTGCGCTCGGGCTTCCTCGGCCACCCCGGCGAGCAGACCTACGCGGTCGGCCTCACCTCGCGCCGCGCCCGCATCGCCCGCTGGCTGCTCGGCGGCGTACGCCGGGGTCAGAACCTGGGCTCCCTGCTGGGCTACCGGTTCGAGCGGGCCCTGCACGATGTGGAGCTGGACCACCTCGTCGAACGGTTCCGTCGCCAGTTCCCGCTCCCTGTCGTGCCCGAACCCGAGGACCCGGGGGCCGACGCTCCGTTGTGGGCGCGCAGCGCGGAGGCCGTCTCCGCTCGCAACGTCGTCGACGGGATGGCCCTGGTGCGGGCCGGTGCCGGGGTGCTCGACCTGCCCAGTGTCATCGACGGCGCGCCGGTGGTGCCGTCGGCCGACCGGGGAGCGGCGGAACCGCTGGTGCAGGACCTCGCCGACGCCCTCGACGCCGTGGGCGACCTGGTGCTGGCCGAGAGTGTCCACCAGTTGGTGGGAGGCAATCCGATCCGCGCGGGGCTGACCGCCGACACCCTGGGCCGCGGTGAGGACGTACCGGACACGTTCCACGTGTTGCGCACCCCGCGGCGGGCCCGCGCGCTGACCCATCGAGTGGCCGCGCTGCTGCCGGCCCAGCCGGTCGCGCCGAGCGGCTGGCCGGCCGACCCGGTCGCCACGCTGCTACCGGATGTGGAGGCTTGGGTCGCGCACCTGCTCGGCCCGGCGGCGGGCTGGACCCTGACCGGCGTGCTGGGCGGGCACGGTGAGGACCCGGGCGGCGGCCAGGGCAGCGTGCCCGATGAGCAGGGCAACGGCCAGGCGTTCGAAGTCACCGCCGACCGGCTCGGGTCGGGCGCGCTGAGCACGGTGCTGGAAGCGGGCAGCGCCGCACACGCCCGGCTCAGCCGCGCGGTCCTGGACGCCCAGGGCGCCCCGCCGGACACACGTGTCACCTTCACCGGCCCCGGCTGGACCGGTCTGCGCGGCAGGGCGGTCCGGATCCGTTCACTGCTGGCCACTGCCCAGCCGCTGCTGCCGGCGCACCTGTCCGACAACCCGGGCGACCATTCGCTCGCGACGACCGATCTGCAGCGTCGGCTCGCGGACTTCGCGGCCGACCCGCTGGTCGCCGCACACCCCGGCGCCGCCGCGCTCGGCGCACTGGCCGCGGAGGCGGCCGGACCGGACGGGGCCGAGGGCTGGCTGTCCCGGGCACGGGCGGCGGTGACCGAGGTGCTGGGTGCGAACGTCCCGCTGCTTCCCGCGCTCGGCCGGCCGGCGCCGGCCGGCCGGACCGACCTGCCCGGCGCCGACGTCGAGGACTGGTTGCGGCGCAACGCGACGGTGCGGCCGGTGGTCCGGGCCCTGCACGAGACACTGGTGCTGGCAGGGGCCCGGGCCGGACGGGCCGAGCGGCTCCGCGCGGCACAGAGCCCGCAGGGCGAGGCCGACCCTTGGATCGGGGGCACCTTCCCGGCCGGGCGACGCCCGCAGGCCGCCGCACACCTGGTCTGGCACGCCCCGGCGGAGGCCGCACCCGACACGGCCGTCACCGGTCTGCTGCTCGACGAATGGATCGAGCTGCTGCCCGGTTCGGACGTGTTGCGCCCGGCCGCCGAACCCCCGCTGCCGGCCGGTGCGCCCCCGGCACCGACACCCGAGGTACCGGCGGCAGCGGCACCGCCGGAGACCGAGCTGACGGGTGTCGCGTTCCACTACGACCGGCCCGACGCCAAGGCCCCGCACAATGTGCTCATCGCCGTCCCCCCGGACCTGGATCGCGGATGGACCTCCGACGGCCTGGTCCAGGTCCTCCGCGAGACCCTGGAGCTGGCCAAGCTGCGCGCCGTCGATCTCGCCGACCTGCCGCTGCTGGACGATCTGATCCCCGCTGTCCGGATCTCCCCGCAAGGCGCGACCGGGCAGGCGCTGTCCAGGATCGAGACCCGCCGGCCGAACACCGACCCTGAGGGGCCGTTCCGTCTGGAGCCCGGGCACCGCACCGGTGACGTCGAATCCGGTCTGGCGGCCCGGGTGCACGACCCGCTCTGGCTTCTCACCCGGCAGTGGCAGTTCGGAGAGTTCGCCGCCCAGGACGCCGGCTCCCCCGCCGTGGTCCGGATGTCCGGCAACAGTGCCCCGATCGACGCCTGGCGGCCGGCCGGCGCCACGGACTGGGTGCCCTACGACCCCCGCCTCGGGCCGCTCGACGTCCAGGTCGAGGACGAGCCGGTCAGGGTCGACGAGCGGCTGCGCGCCGAAGGCGGCGTCGCGCTGCTGCGGATGTGCGACGACGCCGGGCTGCTCACCGCCGCCGTCACGGCGCTGGCACCGCATCAGCTGCCGGCCGGTGAGCCCGACACGAGTATGGTCGGCCTGCTCGACGGCCGGGTACCGGACGCGGTGGCGGTGGCGGCGGCTCTGGACGCGGGCACGTTCGACGCCGGACCGGACCCGAGGCTCGGCGAGGTGGCCGCCCGCTGGCGCCGCTGGTGGGCCGGGCAACTGGCCGAGCGCGGCCCGGACTGCTTCGACCCGCACCGGTTCGAGTACGCCGCAGAGCTGTCCGCCGGCGGCGCGGTGCTGTGCGCCGAGGAGTACCTGGGCGACGGCCTGGACTGGTACGGCCTCGACGTGCACCCCGATCCCGAG
Source organism: Streptomyces kurssanovii (assembly GCF_040677245.1). Taxonomy (NCBI): domain Bacteria; kingdom Bacillati; phylum Actinomycetota; class Actinomycetes; order Kitasatosporales; family Streptomycetaceae; genus Streptomyces; species Streptomyces kurssanovii. The sequence goes on along the minus strand of NZ_JBFAQK010000043.1, from coordinate 26,687 downwards.
AACGCGGCCGCCCCGGCAGGACCGCGGCACACGTTCACCGACGAGGGCCTGCCCTCGACAGTGCGCTACGGCGGGCTGCCGGCCGACCGGTTCTGGGAGATGGAGGACGCGCGGGTCGACCTGGGCTCGGTGGACGTGTCCACGCTCGACACCGGCCGGCTGCTGCTGATCTCGTTCGCGACGGTCTACGGCAACGACTGGTTCCTGGTGCCGCTGGAGGTTCCGACCGGTTCGCTGACCGTGCTGGACCGGCTGCTCGTGCGCGACGTGTTCGGCCGCCACCACCTGGTCCCCCGCGCCGGCCGGGACGACCCGTCCTGGTCGATGTTCAGCCTGCACAGCCCCGACCCGGACCACCCGGCGGCGTCCGGGCTGCTGGTCCTGCCCACCGAACGCGGTCAGGTGGGCGAGGTGCTCGAGCACATGACGCTGGCCCGCGACGAGTTGGCGAACCTGGCCTGGGCCGTACAGCACCGCTACACGGACGGCCGCGGAGAACCGATCGACCGCCGGGACCGGTGGGCACGCACGGCGCCCGAGCCGGTCGCGACCGGCGAGCTGCCCGCCTACGGGGTGCAGACCGTGGTGCCCGAGCACTGGTTCCCGCTCGTCCCGGAGCCGGTCCGGACCGCGGTGATCCAGTTCCGGCTGACGGAACTGACCGGTCCCGGCGTCGCCTCCCGCCCGGAGGGTCTGCTGATCACGCCCGGACTGCTGGTGCACGAGGAGGAGGTGCCGCGCGACGGGGTGAACGTGACCCGCCGCCCGGTGCTGGCCCGCTGGTTCGACGGCTCCTGGCACAGCTGGGTGCGCAGGGAGAAGGCCCCCGGCACCGGGGAGAGCTCCAGCGGGCTCGCTTTCGACACCGTCCGGCCCACCGAACCGTGGCCCTCATGAGGAGGCGCGCGCCGGGAACGGGCCGCCGGACGTCCGGGCGGGCTCCTACGGGTTGGCCGTGGAGACCACGTACACCCAGGGGCGGTCCGGTTCGGTCAGGTCGACCGTGATGTCCTTGCTCGGCCGCGGGTCCTTCTGGTTGTGGACGGTGCCGGCCCAGGCACGGCCCTTCAGCTTGAAGTTCCAGCCGACCACGGCGGAGTCCCGGTCGCTGATGGTGACCTTGCCGTTCTCGAGGGCCGCGCGGCTCGTCCCTGCGCCCTTGAGGAAGGTGTCGAGGCCCTTCGGCGAGGTGCGGAACTGGACGTACAGCCGGCTGGTCTTCCAGTTGCTGGTCTCGAAGTAGGAGACCCGCGTGGCCCCTTCGGGGACCGGCACCTCGAAGATGCGGCGCTTCATGATGGACGGCCAGAAGTCGCGCAGGCCCTGGGCGGCGGACTCCGCCTCCTTGTCACGGCCGCTGGCGCGGCTCTGACCGGCGGAGATCACGAGATAGCCGGCCGGGATGCCGATGAGCAGCACGATGACGATCGCGGTGATCCAGCGGCGCACGATCATGTGGCGCCGGCCCTCGGGGGTCGGCGGATTCGGCTGCGGCGTGAGCCGGCGGGTGGTCAGCGTTGTCATGACGGCGGTTCCTGGGTGGGGCGTACAGAACTCGGGTTGCGCAGGGCCTGGGCATAGCGCTCGTAGCGCTCGTGGCGTTCCACGCGGCGGCGGTTGGTCCGGCGGAAGCGTCGGGCCACCAGCCGCGCGAGGTCGGCCGCGCCGACCATACCCGCTTCCGGGCCGAGCTGGGCCTTGGCGATCCGGGCCTCCGGGCGGTAGCCGCGGCCGGTCAGATGACGGCGGAAGGCGTCCCTGGCGGGGCCGATCAGCAGGTCGTCGGCGGCGCTGACGCCGCCGCCGATGACGAAGCACGACGGGTCGAGGGCGGCGGCGAGGTTGGCGATGCCGACACCGAGCCACTGGCCGATGTCCTGGAACAGCTCGACGCACATCGCGTCGCCCTCGCGGGCCAGCTCGGTGATGAGCGGCCCGGTGATGTCGGCGACGTTGCCGCCGACCCGGTCGATGATGCTGTAGGCGACCGGCGAGTCGGCGGCGGCGAGCTCGCGGGCTTCACGGACCAGGGCGTTGCCGGAGCTGTACTGCTCCCAGCAGCCGCGGTTGCCGCACGGGCAGCGGTGGCCGCCGGGCACGACCTGCATATGGCCGAACTCGCCGGCGACGCCGAACTTGCCGCGCTTGACCTGGCCGTCCTCGAGGATCGCGCCGCCGATGCCGGTACCGAGCGTGATCATGACGATGTGGTCCTCGCCACGTCCCGCGCCGAAGCGCCACTCCGCCCAGGCGGCGGTGTTGGCGTCGTTGTCGACCAGGACGGGGACGGCGAGACGGGCGGAGAGGGCGTCGCGCAGGGGCTCGTTCCGCCAGGCGAGGTGGGGGGCGAAGAGCACCTTGGAGCGGTCCGCGTCGACCCACCCGGCCGCGCCGATGCCCACGGCGTGAACATCGTGCCGGTCGGAGAGGTCGAGCACCAGCTCGCAGATGGTGTCCTCGACGACCTTGGGGCTCTTGGACTTGTCGGGGGTCTCGGTGCGGATCTTCTCGAGGATGATCCCGTCGGCGTCGACGACGCCCGCCATCACCTTGGTGCCGCCGATGTCGATGCCGACCGTGGGTACGCGGGGCGCCGTGAGGTGCGAGCGCCGCTCGCGCGTGCCGACCGTCTTGAGGACGGTGGCGCGCGCGGTGCCTCGGTTCGTGAAGTCGCGGTACGTACTCAAGTCGTCCCTGCGGGGTCGTGGTGGCCGGTCCGGGTCCTCGGCGGGGTCCGGGGCGGGTGGGGTCCGCCCCCTCGATGCTAGTGGGCGGCCGGGCCCTCCCCCGAACCGCGCGGCCGGCTGGCGGTCCGGTCGCCGCCGGACGGGTGGCCGCCGAGGTGGGTCGGCCCGGGCGCGCGCTCCAGCTCGTGGCGGAGGTCCTCCAGCTCGCTGCCACCCGCCATCTGCCGCGTGAGCTCGTCGAGTGTGACGCTCTGCTTGGTGTGGCTCCCCGACATGACACCGCGCTTGAGGAGCACGAAGCGGTCGCCGACCAGATAGGCGTGGTGCGGGTTGTGGGTGATGAGCACCACGCCCAGACCCGCGTCGCGGGCCGCGGCCACATACTTCAGCACCACGCCGGACTGCTTCACGCCCAGTGCGGCCGTCGGCTCGTCCAGCACCAGCACCTTGGCGCCGAAGTAGACGGCGCGGGCGATGGCCACGCACTGGCGCTCACCGCCGGACAGCGTTCCGATGGGCTGGTCGACGTCGCGCAGGTCGATACCCATCCGCAGCAGCTCGGCGCGGGTGGTCCGCCGCATCGTCTCCACGTCGAGGCGCTTGAAGGGGCCCCTGCCGCGGGTCGGCTCCGAGCCGAGGAAGAAGTTGCGCCAGACCGGCATCAGCGGGACGACCGCCAGATCCTGGTAGACGGTGGCGATGCCCCGGTCCAGCGCCTCGCGCGGGCCGGCGAGGGAGGTCTCCTCGCCCTCGATGCGCAGGGTGCCGGCATCGTGCCGGTGCAGTCCCGAGATGATTTTGATCAGGGTCGACTTGCCGGCGCCGTTGTCACCGAGGACACAGGTGATCTCACCGGCGTGGCACTCGAGGGAGACGCCTTCGAGGGCCCGGATGTTGCCGTAGTACTTGCTGACGTCGTCGAGCTCGACAAGGGCACTCATCAGGTGGTCGCCTCCGCGCGCTTGCGTACCCATGCGTTGAGCAGGGTGGCCAGGAGGAGCATCGCTCCGAGGAAGAACTTGAACCAGTCCGGGTTCCACTCCGCGTAGACGATGCCCTTGCTGGTCATGCCGAAGATCAGTGCGCCGACGGCCGAGCCGATCGCCGAGCCGTAGCCGCCGGTGATCAGACAGCCGCCGATGACCGCGGCGATGATGTACGTCAGCTCGTTGCCGACGCCCTCGCCGGACTGCACCACGTCGAACGAGAACAGCAGGTGCTGGCCGGAGACCCAGGCGGCGAAGGCCACACCCATGTACAGCAGGATCTTGGTCCGGTTGACCGGGACGCCCACCGCACGGGCCGCGTCGGCGCCGCCGCCCACCGCGAAGATCCAGTTGCCGAAGCGGGTGCGGAGCAGGATCCAGGTGGCCAGCGCGATCAGCACGACCCACCACACGATGGTCGCCTTGACCGTCGTGCCGCCCACGGTGAACTCGCCGAAGACGCTCTTGGCGGACGGGAAGCCCTCCATGTCGCCGATGGACTTGGTCGAGACGGTGCCGCTGATGAGTTTGGTCAGGCCGAGGTTGAGGCCCGTCAGCATCAGGAACGTGCCGAGCGTGATGATGAAGCTGGGCAGTTTCGTACGGGTGAGCATCAGGCCGTTGAAGGCGCCGAGACCGAGGGTGACCAGCAGGGAGACGAGGGCCCCGACCCAGACGTTGGCGGTCATCTGGTAGCTGAGCATCGAGGAGATCAGCGCGGAGCTGGTCACCATGACACCTGCGGAGAGGTCGAACTCCCCGCCGATCATCAGCAGCGCGACCGGCACGGCCATGATGCCGAGGGTCGAGGCCGCGTACAGGACGGTGGCGAGGCTGGACGTCCGCAGGAAGGCGTCCGCGACGACGGAGAAGAAGACGAAGACGGCCACGGCTCCGACGACCGAGCCCAGCTCGGGGCGGCCCATCAGCTTGCGCAGGGGTGACGTGCGCAGCAGCCGCTCGTCCGCCCTGTCCGGCGCCTTGTCGGGTGTGGCCGGTGGTGCGCTCGTGCTCATCGGGTCCCCCGTTCCGTGAATTCCTCGAGCTCGGCGGCGTCCTTCTCGGTGATGATCTGGGGTCCGGTCAGGACGGGCCGCCCTCCGCCGAGGACGTCGGCGTTGTACTTGTAGAGCCACAACAGGTCCACCGCCTGGTAGCCCTGGAGGTAGGGCTGCTGATCGACGGCGAAGCCGAGCGTGCCCTCCTGAAGCGCCTTCGCGACCTTGGGGTTGAGGTCGAAGGTGTCGACCTCGGCCTTGGACCCCGCGGTCTTCTTGGCCTGGACGGCGGCGTCCGCGAAGGGCGCGCCGAGGGTGACGACGGAGTCGATGGACCGGTCGGCCTGGAGCTTCGCCTCGATGGAGGCCTGGACGTCCGGCATGTTGGTGCCGTCGACGTACAGGTTCTGCAGGTCGCCGCCGAAGGTCTTCTTCGCGCCCGCGCAGCGCTGCTCGTGGCCCACGTTGCCCTGCTCGTGCAAGACGCACAGGGCCTTCTTCTTGCCGCGCGCGTCGAGCTCGTCGCCGACTGCCTCGCCGGCGATGGTCTCGTCCTGGCCGATGTGGGTGAGAGCGCCGTACGCCTTGGACTGCTCGGAGCCGGAGTTCACCGTGATCACGGGGATGCCGGCCTTACGGGCCTTGGCGACGACGGCCTTCATCGCGTCGGGCTTGGCGAGCGTGACGATCAGCGCGTCGACCTTCTTGGAGATGTAGGAGTCGACGAGCTGCGCCTGCTGCTGGCCCTCGTCGCTGTGGGCGTAGAGGAAGTTGATGTTGTCCTTGGCGGCCGCCTGCTCCGCTCCGCTCTGGACGATGTCCCAGAACGTGTCGCCGTCGCCCGAGTGGGTGACCATGGCGAACGTCCAGCGCGGCGTGTTCACCGCGGCCTTCCCGGCCGCGGCCTGGGCCTTGCGGGCGTCCTCCGCCCGCTTGCCGCCGGTGCTGCTGCATCCCGCGAGGGACACTCCGAGTACCGCCGCCAGCACCGCGCCGAGCGCGCGTACCCCTGTCCTTGCCCTTGCCACGACGTGGTGCCCTTCTTGCCGTACTCGCTGTCCTGCCTGCTGCGGCCGGCCCCGGGGCGGACCCGGCCGGCCGCCCAAGTATCGGTCATCGCTGGTCGCGGGGTCGGCAGCGGGGGCGGGCAGGCGGCCGCGGGGGCCGGTTCGAGCGCGTTCACCGCGTGCCGTCGGCCGTGAGCTTCTCGAGCGCGGGGACGTCCTTCTCCGTGACCAGGGCGGGGCCGGTGAGGATCGGCTTGCCGCCGCCGATCACGTTCCCGTTGACCTTGTTGAGCCACAGTTCGTCGACCGCGAGATAGCCCTGGAGGTAGGGCTGCTGGTCGACCGCGAAGGCGATCTCCTTGGCCTTGAGGCGGGCGACGACCTCGGCGTTGAGGTCGAAGGTGCTGATCTCCGCCGACGACCCGGCGCCCTGCTTGGCCTTCACCGACGCGGCGGCGAACGGCGCGCCGAGGGTGACGACGGCGTCGATGTCCTCGGCGCTCTGGAGTTTCGCCTCGACGGACGAGGTGGTGGCGGGCATGTTGGTGCCCTCCACGTTGAGGTTCTCGACCGTGCCGTCGAAGGTCTTCTTCACGCCGGCGCAGCGGGCCTCGAGGGAGACGTTGCCCTGTTCGTGGATGACGCAGAGCGCCTTCTTCTTCCCCTGGGCGTTGAGCTCCTCGCCGACGGCCTCGCCGGCCACCGACTCGTCCTGGCCGATGTGGCTGAGCGCGCCGAGGCCGTCGGAGAACTCAGCTCCGGAGTTGATCGTGACGACGGGGATGCCCGCCGCCACCGCCTTCTTCACCACGTCGCTCATCGCTTCCGGTTTGGCGAGGGTGACGATGATCCCGTCGACCTTCTGGTCGATGTACGTCTGGACCAGCTGGGCCTGCTCCTTGCCCTCCGGGTTCGCCGCGTAGAGGAAGTCGACGTTGTCCTTGCGGGCGGCGACCTTGGCGCCGCTCTGGACGATGTCCCAGAACGTGTCGCCCTGACCGGAGTGCGTCACCATGGCGATCTTCATCCGGGGGGTCTTCGCGGCCTCGCCGCCCGCGCCGTCCCCCGACGGCTTCTCGTCGGCGTCCTTGCCACCGGAACTGCTGCATCCGGCGACGACGACCAGGGCACATGCGGCGAGCAGGGCTGCTGCCGTGCGGGGGCTACGCATGGTGGGTCCGCCTTCTCTCCCGGCCGCCCGGTTGCGGCTGGGTGAGTTTCTACGGCGGTGCCGCGACCCCGTCAAGACTTTGTCCGAACATTCTTACGCGAGACGTACGGCCCCGCGGTCGGGCGCAGCGTGCCTACGGTCGCACCAGGAGCTGGAACTCGAAGGCGTAGCGCGAGGCGCGGTAGACGTGGGAGCCGAACTCGACCGGCCGGCCCGTGTCGTCGAAGGTGGCGCGTTCCATCGTCAGCAGCGGCGCTCCGGCGAGCTCGCCGAGCAGTTCGGCCTCCTGCTCCGTCGCCGCTCGGGCGCCGACCGACTGGCGGGCACTGTGCAGGGTGATACCCGCCGCCCGCATCATCCGGTAGAGGCCGGTGGACTCCAGCCGTTCGGTGTCGCACTCCAGCAGGCCGGCCGGCAGGTGGTTGCGCAGCCGGGCCATCGGCTCGCCGTGGGCGTAGCGCAGCCGCTCGATCAGCCGCACGTCGCTGCCCTCGGGGACGGCGAGGGCGGCCGCGACCTCGGCGCTCGCGGGCTCGACCTCGTTGGTGAGCACGACCGTCGCGGGCCGCTGGCCGGCCGCCTCCAGGTCGTCGTAGAGGCTGCTCAGTTCCAGCGGGCGCCTCACCTGGCTGTGCACGACCTGGGTGCCCACACCCCGGCGGCGCACCAGCAGCCCCTTGTCGACCAGGGACTGGATGGCCTGGCGGACCGTCGGCCGGGACAGCCCGAGCCGGCCGGCGAGCTCTATCTCGTTGCCGAGCAGACTGCCCGGGGTGAGCACCCCCCTCTCGATGGCTGATTCCAGCTGCTGTGAAAGCTGGAAATAGAGCGGGACCGGGCTGGTCCGGTCCACGCTCAGCTGGAGCGACAGCGACGGTCCCGTCTCGTGTCTGGGCTGCTTGGGCACGTGGGGGAGCGTAGTCGCACGCCATGTTGACGGGAAGTCGTGAGGTTCGGTTGTCAGGACAAAGTCTTGACAGCGCGGTGGCCCCACCTCCACCTTTGGGCCATGCGCATCGGACTCATCGGGACGGGACGTATCGGCAGCTTTCACGCGGGGGTGCTCAGCCGCCACCGTGAGGTGGGTTCCCTGGTCGTGGCGGACACCGACGCCGTCCGGGCGGCGGAGGTGGCGGACCGCTGCGGCGCCACCGCCGCGCCCAGCAGCAACGAGGTCTTCACCTGGGGCGTGGACGCGGTGGTGATCGCCTCCGCGACCGCCGCGCACGCCGACCTGATCGCCCGCGCCGCCCGGGCCGGCATCCCGGCGTTCTGCGAGAAGCCGATCGCCCTGGACCTGCCGGGCACCCTGGGGGCGCTGCGGGCGGTCGAGGAGGCGGGGACCGAACTCCAGCTGGGTTTCATGCGGCGCTTCGACGCCGGCTACACGGCGGCGCGCGAGCTCGTGCGCTCCGGCCGCCTCGGCCGGCTGCACACCGTACGGGCCATCACCTCCGACCCCGCGCCACCGCCCGCGGCCTACCTGCCGCTGTCGGGCGGCCTGTACCGGGACTGCCTGGTCCATGACTTCGACATCCTGCGGTGGGTGACCGGCCGCGAGGTGACGGAGGTGTACGCGACCGGCTCGGACGCGGGCCACCCGATGTTCAAGGAGGTGGGCGACATCGACACCGCGGCGGCGCTGCTCACGCTCGACGACGGGACGCTGGCCACGGCGACCGCGACCCGCTGCAATGGCGCCGGCTACGACGTACGGATGGAGCTGGCCGGAGAGCTCGACCAGGTCGCGGTCGGCCTCGACGACCGCACGCCGATCAGCTCCACGGAGCCGCACGGCCTGCCGCCCGTCGACAAGCCCTGGCCGGGCTTCCTCGAGCGCTTCGCCCCGGCGTACGAGGCGGAGCTGGACGCGTTCGTGCGCATGGTGGCGGGCGAGGCGGAGAACCCCTGCGACGGCCGGGAGGCACTGACGGCGCTGCGGATCGCGGAGGCCTGCGAACTGTCCCGCCGGGAGCACCGGCCGGTCCGGCTGGAGGAGATCCCGGCGGGCTGACACGGCGGGTCGGTCGCCGGGCCAGACGACGTCACGATGTGCCCGCGGACAGGACGGTGCCCTGCGCGACGGCGCAGAGGGTCTCGGCCCCGTCCTCGCCGACGGTGAGCAGCTCGCACCGGACCACGGCCTGCCGTCGCCCGGTGTGCACGACGGCGGCACGGGCGCGAAGCGTGCGTCCGGTGGCGGGCCGCACGTACTGCACGGAGAAGCCGCCGGTCAGCACGGCCGGCCCGAGGGTGGTTCCGGCGGCGAAGGTGATCGAGTTGTCGGCGGCGTACGCGAGGACACCGCCGTGCAGATACCCGTTCTGCTGGCGCAGATCCTCCCGGACGTCCACCTCGAGCACGGCCTCCCCGTCGCCGAAGGCGATGATCCGCGCGCCCAGCAGCCTGCTGAACGGCTGGCTGTCGAGCACCTTGCGCGCGGTGTCGAGATCAAGTCCGGTCATGTGCGCACTCCATGGATGTGGGGGCGAGGGCATCGAGTACGGCACGCAGCGCGGCTCGCGCCTCGCTCTCCGTGCCGTCGGCCGGCCGGAGTTCGTCGAGTCGCGCGGTCCAGGCCAGGACTCCGGCGGCCGGGTCGGGCGCGGCGAAGGAGAGCGCCCCGGCGCTCGCCTCCTGCTGCCGCTCGTGGGCGTCGTACCAGCAGGTCCACTCCCAGCCGGGCCAGCCGGACAGCCGGTCGGCGGCCGCCGCCCCGCCGAGGAAGTTGCCGCGGGTCCAGGCGGCGACGCGACGGGCGGGCACGTCGATGTGCACGCCTCCGTAGGGGATGTGGGGCAGCCTCGGCACCCGGGTGCCGGGCAGCAGTTGACGGACCACGTCGGGGCCGTGTGCCAGCACGTCGGACACGTTCTCGGCGGAGACGGCGTGCGCCTGCGGACCGTCCCGGTAGGTCACCGTGACGGCGACGGTGAAGTCGGGCTCGTCGGGGAAGGCGGCCTGCAACAGGCCGCCGGGCCGGGTGCCGAGCTCGGAGCGCACGGACTCCCGCTCCATGCCCAGGTGGGCGACGACGTCCTCCAGGCCGTCGTACGCCCAGCGGACCTCCCAGCCCGGCCAGGTCCCGGCGAGCACCGCGAACAGGGTCCGGCGCTCCTCGTACGTCTCCAGGTGCCAGGTGAACAGCAGCAGGACGCGTCTGTCGTGGTCGACGACCGCCGCGGCCTCGCACGAGATGTCGTCCATCCAGTTGCGGGGCCCCACGGGCTCCAGGCCGGCGATGAGACGGCCGAACTCCTCCGGCCCTTCCGCCGCGTCGACGGCCAGGCGCGGCCCGCCCCAGCGGAAGTAGAACTGCTGCCAGGCCCCGTCCCTGACCACCGCATAACGTGCCCGCTCGGCCACGGCCGCCCTACCAGCGCACCGGCAGCCGGCGGACACCACGCATCAGGAGGCCCGGCAGCCAGTCGTACGTGTCCGCGGGGGCGTCCAGGGCCAGTTCGGGGCAGCGTTCCAGGAGGGAGCGGACGGCGATCCGTGCCTCCATGCGGGCCAGCGGCGCGCCGAGGCAGAAGTGGATGCCGTGCCCGAAGGCGAGATGGCCGCGGGTGTCCCGGCGGATGTCGAAGCGGTCGGGGTCCGCGTAGCGGGCCGGGTCGCGGTCGGCGGCCGCCAGGCCGATGAGCACCATTGAGCCCTGTGGAACGACCTGGTCGCCGATCGGTACGGGCGCGGCGCTGAAGCGGACGGTGGCGGTCTCCACGGGTCCGTCGTAGCGCAGCATCTCCTCGACCGCGCCGTCGAGGAGGGAGAAGTCGGCCCGCAGGGCGGCGAGTTGATCGGGGTGGGTGAGCAGGGCGCGCACGCCGTTGGAGATGAGGTTGACCGTCGTCTCATGGCCGGCGACGAGCAGGAGGTAGGCGAGTGCGCGCAGTTCGGCCGTGGAGAGCCGGTCGTCCTCGGCGGGGCCGTCCGCTTCGGCGGGGCCGGGGAGCGTGCGGACGAGGGCGGAGAGCAGATCGTCCGTGGGGGTGGCGCAGCGCTTGTCCTCGATGAGTTCGTCGAGGTAGACCGCGAGCTGCCGGACGGCGTCCTCGCCCGCTTCCTGGGAGGTCGGGGCGACCACCTCGTTCGACCACGTGCGGAAGGCGTCGCGGTCGGCGGCGGGGATGCCCAGGAGTTCGCAGATCACGACGATCGGCAGCGGGAAGGCCAGCGCGTCGACGAGGTCGGCACGGCCGGCCGGCAGCATTTCGTCCAGGAGATCGTCCGTGATCCGCTGGACACGGGGCCGCAGCGCCTCCGCGCGACGCGGGGTGAACTCACGGCTGACCAGCTTGCGCAGCCGGGTGTGGTCGGGCGGGTCGATCACGAGGAGGTTGGGGCCGATGACCTGCTCGTCCAGCATGGTCACGCCTATGGTGGCGGGCGATTTCGACAGCCGCGCGTCGGAGAGTGCCGCCCGTCCCTCCTCGTGGCCGACGATCAGCCAGAACTCGCCGCCGTCGGCGCCGCGCACGCGGTGCACGGGGCCCGATTCCCGCAGTCGCGCGTAGTACGGATACGGGTTCGCGGTGAAGTCGGGCCCGTACTGGTCCAGATCAACGATGGTCACCGGCTCACCCTACGTGCGTTCCTCGTCGTCGAGCAGGCCCGCGTCGTGCGCCAACAGCGCGATCTGGACACGGTTGTTGAGGTCCAGCTTGGCCAGGATCCGGGACACGTGCGTCTTGACGGTGGCGACGCTCATGTACAGCGTCGCCGCGATCTCCGCGTTGGAACTGCCCCGGCCGACGGCGAGCGCCACCTCCCGCTCGCGGCCGGCGAGCAGTTCGAGGCGCCGCAGTGCCGCGGCCCTGCGGGTGTCGGCGCCGCTGCCCGCCACGTGGGTCATCAGCTGCCGGGTGACCGCCGGGGACAGCACCGGGTCTCCGGCGGCGACTCTGCGCACCGCGGCGACGATCTCCGCGGGCGGAGTGTCCTTCAGCACGAACCCCGCCGCGCCCGCCCGCATCGCCCGCAGCACCTGTTCGTCGGCGTGGAAGGTGGTCAGCACCACGACCTCCGGCGCGTCCGGCCGCCGGCGCAGCCGCTCGGTGGCTTCGAGGCCGTCCATGACCGGCATGCGGATGTCCATCAGGACCACGTCCGGCGCGAGCCGGTCGACGAGTTCCGCCACTTCGGAGCCGTCGGCCCCCTCCCCCACGATCTCGATGTCGCCGGCCCCGCCCAGCATGAGGGCGAGGCCTGCCCGTACGAGCGGGTCGTCGTCCACGACGATCAGCCGGATAGTCATACGGACCACGGTAGCCAGGCCCGTACCCGGAACCCGCCGTCGCCCCGCACACCGTGCTCCAGCCGCCCGCCCGCGAGCGTGGCCCGTTCGGTCAGGCCGATCAGGCCCTGGCCGGAGCCGGGGACCTTCGGGACATCGCCGGCCGGGGCCTCGTTGTCGACCTGGACGGTGATCCCCTCCCCCGGGCCCCCGCTCAGGGAGAGGGTGACGTCGGTGCCCGGGGCGTGCTTGCGGGCGTTGGTCAGCCCCTCCTGGGCGATGCGGTACGCCGTGCGGCCGGTGGCGGCGGGCACGGCGTCCGGGTCGGCGACGGCGTTGTCGAGCGTGACGCTCATCCCGGCCTCCCGTGATTCGCCGACCAGGGCCTCGAGGGTGGCGAGCGTGGGCTGCGGCCGGTCAGGGCCGTCGCTGTCACCCGGGGCGCGCAGCACACCGATGATCTGACGCAGGTCCTGGAGCGCCTCGTGTGCGCTGTCGCGGATCACGCCGGCGGCCCTGCCGACCTCCGCGGGGGGCGCGTCGGGCCGGAACTCGAGGGCTCCGGCGTGCACGCTCAGCAGGGTGAGCCGGTGCGCGAGCACGTCGTGCATCTCACGGGCGATGGCCTCGCGGGCCAGCCGCTGCGCCTGCTCCGCGCGCAGGGCGGCCTCCGCCTCGGCGCGCCGGGCGCGTTCGCGCAGGGCGAGGACCAGTTGACGGCGGGCGCGCACCAGCATGCCCCAGCCGACCATCAGGAGCACCAGCACGACCCCGGCGACCGTGGAGGCGAGGAAGGAGACGCTCGGATCCGGCCGCAGGAAGGCCTGGACCGCGCCGGACGCCATCGCCAGCACCCCGAGGACGGCGACGGGCCGGAACGGGCGGTGCACGGCGAGGCTGAACAGACCGAGCATCAGCGCGCCCCCGGCCGCCGGGGCGATCGCGGAGACGGCGACCAAGGACGCCGCGAGCGGCACCGGCGCCCGCCGGCGGACCCACAGGGCACAGCAGGCGGCGGCGCCCAGCAGCTGATCGGCCAGGATCACGGCTTCGGAGTTCCCGGCCTGGGCACTGGCGTCGGCGGCCAGCGCGCCGATCACGGCGGCGGCCAGGAAGACGAAGGTGTCGACGATCCAGTCGCGTACGGTGCGCCGGGGTCTCGCCCTGCCCTGGTTGCCGGGCAGGTCGGGGTCGGGTGGGTCGGCCATGGCCGAGGGCAGCAGCCATGGGTACTCCGCGCGGGTCATGTCGACAAAGCTACGAGGCCCGTGGCCCGGATGTGCCCGTCCGGGCGGCGGAAGCGACCAAAGTCGCGGGACCGGATACTTTCGTCGGCCGTGATCGGTGCCGAAGCCGGACGCGCGCGGGCGGGCCGCCGCGCGAGGCTGCCGGCATGAAGAAGATTCTCGAGGTCGGCGGGTTCCTGCTGTTCGTGTGGGGCGCGGCGGGTGTGGCCCACGAGCTCACGGGCTGGTTCAAGCTCTGGGGAGTCGTGCGGCGTCTGAGCTTCCTCGACGGCCATGAGCTGTACGCGAGCATCGTGCTGGCGGTGCTGGGCGGGGTGATGATGGTGGCGTCGGACCGCTTCCGCTGAGGGCGCGACGCGGGCGGCGGGGCGGGCCCACGCCGGGCCACGCCCGCCGTCGAGCGCCTGGACCGCACCCGCGCACCGGCCGCGCCCCCGCGCCGCCGCCGTCGAACCGGCCCTTCGCGCCGGGTCCGCCCGCCCGCGCAGGCCTTGTCCTTTCGCCGCCGGCCGCGCCGCCCGCCCTCTCAGGCCTTGTCCTTCGCCGGACGCTCCGCGTCCATGAGGCGGGCGACCTCCGCCGCGTGCTCGCTCAGCCGGTTACCGACGCTCCCGCTGGTGTAGAGCGCGGTGCCGACGACCGCGACCGGCACCGACAGGCCGAGAACGCCGAGGAGTTCGGGCCAGTCGCGCTCGGACTCGCAGGTCGCGTCCTCCCCGCCCTCGTTGGCCGTGCCCCACTCGGTCAGCAGCCGGGACTCGCACTCCCTGCCCTCGCCATACGCGCTGTCCAGGGTGTACGGGAGGAGCAGCAGCACGCCGAACCACACCCACAGCAGCGCCGCCACGGACAGCAGGCCGAAGCCCCAGGTCTGCGTCCGCTTGGCGCGGGCGCGGAAGGCCAGGTCGTGCTGAAGCGATCGCATGGGCGTCGAAACTAGCAGTCGGCCCTGTCGGCGGCGCGGCGACCCCAGGTCGTCCCCGCGAGCACGAGAGCCGCGCCCACCAGGCCGACGGCGCCGATGTGTTCGCCGCCGATCGCGATGCCCGCGGCCGCCGCCCACAGCGGCTCGGTGCCGAGCAGCAGGCTGACGCGGGACGGCGAGCTGCGGCGTACGGCCCACATCTGCACGAAGAACGCGAACAGGGTGCAGAAGACGGACAGGAACACCAGCCCGGCCCATTCGCGCGGCCCGAAGCCGACGGCCACGGCCCACGGGGAGGCCCCGCTGCCCGGCAGGACGGCCAGGACGGTGAACACGGCGACCGCCGCCCCGAGTTGGACGGTCGTCAGGGAGAGGGAGTCCGCGCCGCGGACCGCCTTGATCCTGGCCATGGCGAGCACATGGACGGTACGGACCACGGCGGCCAGCAGCATCAGCAGGTCACCGGTGGAGGGGGCGGTGAAGCCCGTCCCCTGGGTCAGCAGCACCACGCCGGCGACCGATACGGCCGCCGCGGCGAGGAAGGACGACGGGGGCCGGCGCCGGGTCACCGCCGCCTCCGCGAGCGGCGTGAAGATCATGGTGAGGCTGATGATGAGGCCGGCGTTGGTAGCCGAGGTGTGGACCACGCCGTAGGTCTCGAGCAGGAAGACGGCGCTCAGGATCACTCCGAGCAGCCCGGCCCCCCGCCACTGCGCGGCGGTCAGCGACCGCAGCCTGCGCCGACCCGCCACGGCGAGCGCCGGCAGGACGAGCGCGAACCGCAGGACGAGAACGGCCACGACGGTGTGCGTGGTCGTGATGCCCTTCGCCGCGAGGTAACTGGCGCCCCAGACGACGGCGACGAGCAGCACCGGCAGGTCGGTGAGCCAGGCCCGGCGGGGGGCGAGTGCGGGTGCGGGTACGGCGATCGACGACACCAGGTCTCCAGCGGACACGGCGGGGTGGAGACTTCAGCGGCTCGCACACGGGAGCGATCACCGTACCGGACACGCGCAGGGCTGCATCTCCTATGCGTAGCTGCCGTACTCGGGGCGGCCGGCGAGCTCGTAGGTGTGGATCGCCGCGCCGGTGCCGGTGGTCCGCGCCTCGAGGTGCTTGAACGCCGTGGGCGTCGCGCCCTCCGGGAACAGGCGCATGCCGGTGCCGAGGACGACGGGGAAGACGACCAGGTACAGCTTGTCGACGAGGTCGTGCGCCATCAGGGTCTGGGCGAGCTTGCCGCTGCCGTGCATCTGGAGTTCCCCGTCGGTGCGCTCCTTGAGCGCGGTGACCTCCTTGACGATGTCGCCGCCGATGACGGTGGTGTTCTCCCAGTCGGCCGACTTGAGGGTGGTCGAGGCGACGTACTTGGGCAGGGAGTTGAGCTTCGAGGCGACCGGGTCGGCGGGGTCGGTCTGCTTGGGCCAGTAGCTCGCGAAGATGTCGTAGGTGCGGCGGCCGAGCAGAAAGGCGCCGACCCGCCCGAAGACCTCGTCGATGAACTGTCCGAAGTCCGCGTCCCCGTAGGGCACGGACCAGCCACCGTGCTCGAATCCGCCGGTGGTGTCCTCCTCCGGCCCGCCGGGGGCCTGGTAGACGCCGTCGAGGGTGAGGAACTGGGTGAGGGAGAGCTGCGCCATGGTTCATTCGCCTTTCATCGCATTTCAGCGGGTTCCGATGAGTCTCACAGCTCTGACCGCGCGGGGTCCCGGAACTCATCGGCGTGCCGAGCGCGATGTCCGATCACCGCCAGCACCAGACCACCGGAAGCGATGTGATTGAAGCCGCAACCACTTAACGGATGTTGGAGGCTTCGATGAACGGCAAGGTGGCTCTGGTGACCGGCGGAAGCCGCGGGATCGGCGCGGCGACGGCGCTGCGGCTGGCACGTGGTGGCGCCGACGTCGCTATCACCTACGTGGCGGGGAAGGAGGCCGCGGAGGAGGTCGTGCGGCGGATCGAACAGGCGGGCCGGCGCGGGGTGGCCCTGCGCGCGGACTCGGCCGACACCACGGAGGCGGCGGACGCCGTGGACCGCACCGTGGACGCCCTGGGCGGGCTCGACATCCTCGTCAACAACGTGGGCGTGGGCCTGCTCGGGCCGCTGGAGAGCATCACGCCGGCCGATGTTGACCGGGTGCTGGCCGTGAACGTAAGGGGCGTGTACCTCACGTCCCGGGCGGCCGCCGCGCGCATGGGGAGCGGCTCTCGGATCGTCACGATCGGCACCTGCATGACCCAGCGGGTGCCGGGACCCGGCGGCACCCTGTACGCGATGAGCAAGTCGGCGCTGATCGGTCTCACCAAGGCGCTGGCCAGGGAGTTGGGCGGGCGGGGCATCACGGCGAACATCGTCCACCCGGGTCCGGTCGACACCGACATGAACCCGGCGGACGGCCCGTACGCGGACCCGCAGAAGGCGGACACGGCGCTCGGCCGCTTCGGCCGGCCGGAGGAGATCGCGTCGATGGTCGCCTACCTGGCGGGCGGCGAGGCGGCGTACATCACCGGTGCCGAGTTCTCCGTGGACGGCGGACACGCCGCCTGAGACATGTGCGCGGGGCGCACCGTTGCTGTCGGCCGGTGCGCCCCGCGGGGCAGGGAGGGTGTCGTACCTCCCCGTTCTGTGGCGGCTGCGCGCCTCCCGGGCTCCTGGCGGGCGCGTGCCCGCCGGGCTCCGGGGGCGGCCGTCAGCCGCCGAGCTCCTGGTGACGGGCCGTCAGGCGGGCCGCTCCCTGCTCGGTCAGGGAGCCGAACAGCCGCAGGCGGGAGATGCCGCCGTCGGGGTAGATGTCGATCCGCACATGGGTGCCGACCGCGGGGGCGTCGAGCACGAAACGGTGGTTGGTGTCGGGCTGCAGCCGGGTGCGCGGCAGGATCTCGCGCCACTCGCCCTCGGCGCCGTCCCGTACGGACAGCGCCGCCCAGCCCGCGCTGTTGCCCTTCAGGTACGCGGTGTCGATCTCGACCGCCCGGATCTCCGCCTGCCCGACCAGCTGGTAGCGGATCCAGTCGTTGCCCTTGTCGCGGCGGCGGCGGGTCTCCCAGCCGTCGTCCATCTTGCGGGAGCGGCCGGGCTGGATGGTGTTGGTGGCCGGGGAGTAGAAGCGGTCGGAGGCGTCCTCGACCTGGCCGCCGTTCTCGAGCGCGACGAGGTCGAAGGTGCCGAGCGCACCGAGCCAGGCGGGATCGGGCACGACCTCGCCGTGGACGCGCAGGCGGGCGATGCCGCCGTCGGGGTGCTGGTTGACGCGCAGGTGCGTGAAGCGCTGCTCCACGTCGACGGCGAAGCCGTTGGCGGCGTGGCCGCCGACGGCGGTGCGCGGGACGAGCGTCGTCCACTTCACGTCGTCGCCGAGGAGCTCCTCCGGCGACGGCGAGCCGGCGACCGACGCGCCCTCGATCGACACGGCCTGCGGGTAGTTGCCGCGGAAGTGCGCGGTGTCGACGACGATGCCGCGTACGACGCCGGGGGCGCCGAGGCGTACCAGCGCCCAGTCGTGGTCCTCGTCGACGGGGTGGGGCTGCCCGGCGGAGACACCGCGGCGGCGGCGGGTCTCCCAGCCGTCCATGATCTTGCCCTTGTGGCCGAAGTGCTCGGGGTCGAACTCGGCGGGCTCCGGCTTCAGCAGGTTCTCTCGCTCGGCGAAGAACTCGTCGTTGGCGGCGACGACGCCTCCGCCGAGGCGGCGGTCGGCGAGGTCGGCGTACTGCGTGAAGGGGAAGTCGGCTGCGCGGTAGTCGGCGTACGGGTCACCGCCGCCGTAGGGGCTGGCGTCACCGGTGAAGGAGGGGATGGAGGATGCAGACACGGTTCAGTTGTTCCTTTCGAGCAGCCGGCCCGTCGGCTCGGCCAGGTTGCCGTTCTCCACGATCCGCCTGCCGCGCAGCCACGTCGATCTGACCACCCCGTACAGCGTCTTGCCCGCGTAGGCGGTCACCTGGTTGCGGTGGTGCAGTTCAGCGGGGTCGACGGTGAAGGTCGCGTCGGGGGCGAGGACCGCGAAGTCGGCGTCACGGCCGGCCTCGATGGCGCCCTTGGTGCCGAGGCCCGCCAGATCGGCGGGTGCCTTCGCCATCCAGCGGACGACGTCGTCGAGGGTGTGGCCGCGCTTGCGGGCCTCGGTCCAGATCGCGGGCAGGCCGAGCTGGAGCGAGGAGATGCCGCCCCAGGCGGATGCGAAGTCCGGGGTCTTGAGGTCGGTGGTGCAGGGAGAGTGGTCGGAGACGATGCAGTCGATCGTGCCGTCGGCGAGGCCCTGCCAGAGCGCGTCCTGGTTCGCGGCCTCCCGGATCGGCGGGCAGCACTTGAACTCGGTCGCCCCGTCCGGGACCTCTTCCGCGGTGAGGGTGAGGAAGTGCGGGCACGACTCGACGGTGACGGCGACGCCCTCCCGCCGGGCCTCCGCGATCAGCGGCAGCGCGTCGCTGGAGGACAGGTGCAGGACGTGGACGCGGGCGCCGAGCCGCTTGGCGTGCGAGATCAGGTTCCCGATCGCGGTGTTCTCGGCGTCCCGGGGCCGGGAGGCGAGGAAGTCGGCGTACCTGGGCCCGCTCCGCTGCGGCGCGGAGGCGAGGTGGTGCGGGTCCTCGGCGTGCACGATCAGCAGGCCGCCGAATCCGGAGATCTCGGCCATGGAGCGGGCGAGCTGCTCCTGGTCGAGCTCGGGGAACTCCTCGACGCCGGACGGGGACAGGAAGCACTTGAAGCCGAAGACCCCCGCGTCGTGCAGCGGCCGCAGGTCCTTGACGTTGGACGGGATCGCGCCGCCCCAGAAGCCGACGTCGACGTGGGCCTTGGAGCGGGCCACGTCGCGCTTGACGGCGAGGTGGTCGACGGTGGTGGTGGGCGGCAGGGAGTTGAGCGGCATGTCGAGCAGGGTGGTGATGCCGCCGGCGGCGGCCGCGCGGGTGGCGGTCCAGAAGCCCTCCCATTCGCTGCGGCCGGGGTCGTTCACATGAACGTGGGTGTCGACGAGGCCGGGGAGGACGACGTCGTCGCCGAAGTCCTCGAGCCGTGCCCCGGCCGGCACATCGGCGTCGTACGGCTCCACCGCGGCGATCCGCCCGCCGGCGACGGCGACCGTCGCGGCGCGCGTCCCCTCGGGGGTGATCACGCGCGTCGAGCGCAGCACCAGGTCCACTTCCACGTCGGACACCCGCTCCCCTCACTTCCACTGCTCAGCGAAAAATTCAACGAACTGTTGAAGGAGTCTTCCCCTCTCGTCGATACCCGTCAAGACCCGCCCGAGGCGGAAGATCACGCTTGTACGTTTCCACAAAGTGGAAGTACAATTCCGTTGCGACGTGGTCGCTTCAGCCAGGAGCAGGCCCGCGCATCACCGCAGACACAGGGACAAACACGCCCTGACCGGCCACGACGCGACTCTGCGGGCGATGTGTCCCGGACCCGCGCCCGGTAGGCTGCAGCCTTGCCCTGCCTGCCCGAAAGGACCGCCGACGTGCCGACGTCCAGCGCCAGCGCCACCGACGCAGCCAAGCCCGCCGCCAGCGGCGGCGTGCAGTCCCTTGAGCGCGCCTTCGACCTGCTCGAACGAATGGCCGACGCCGGTGGCGAGGTCGGTCTCAGCGAGCTCTCCGCCAGCAGCGGTCTGCCGCTGCCCACGATCCACCGTCTCATGCGCACACTGGTCGCCTGCGGCTATGTACGCCAGCAGCCCAACCGCCGCTACGCGCTCGGCCCCCGGCTGATCCGCCTCGGCGAGTCCGCCTCCCGACTCCTCGGCACCTGGGCCCGCCCCTACCTCGCCCGCCTCGTCGAGGAGACCGGCGAGACGGCGAACATGGCGCTGCTCGACGGCGACGAGATCGTCTACGTGGCGCAGGTGCCCTCGAAGCACTCCATGCGCATGTTCACCGAGGTGGGCCGGCGGGTGCTGCCGCACTCCACCGGCGTGGGCAAGGCGCTGCTCGCGCACACCCCGGCGGAGGAAGTGCGGGCGCTGCTGGCCAGGACCGGCATGCCCGCCGCGACCGAGAAGACGATCACGACGCCCGAGGGCTTCCTCGAGGCGCTCGAGCAGGTCCGCCGCGCCGGCTACGCGGTCGACGACAACGAGCAGGAGATAGGGGTCCGCTGCCTCGCGGTCTCCGTGCCCGACTCCCCCACCGCGGCGGCCGTCTCGATCTCCGGTCCGGCGGGCCGGGTCACGGAGGCGGCGACGGAGAAGATCGTGCCCATCCTCCAGGAGGTCGCGCTCGACCTGTCCGCGGCGCTGGCCAACACCAACGGGCAGGGCTGACGACGGCGGTGGGGCAGGGCCGGGGCAGGTGAACGTCGTGGATGGCGCGGCAGGACCTCCGGCGGTTGCGGCCGGCGCGCTCCCCGGCTGACCGAGCGCGGCAGGCGCGCGCACCAGTAGCGCCTGTCGGCCGCTGCGCTCGGCTGCCGGTGCGCCCCCGGCTGCTCGAGCCCGGCAGGCGCTCGCGCCGGTAGCTGCCCGGCGGCCGGTGCGCGGCCCGGCCGTTCGAAGGCGGGCAGGCGGATCCGCCGGCAACTGCCCGGCGGCCGGTTCGTTCCCCGGCTGCCCGAAGGCGGGCAGCCGGGCGCGCCGGTACCGCGCAGCGGCCGATGGCTACCTGGCCTGCCCGAGGGCGGGCCCGGTACCGCCCCCCGGCGGCGTGCGCCGAGTCGGACGAGGCCGCGAAGACGGCGGTCGCGCGCGTTCTCCGGCAGGCCGGAGCCTCTCAGCGCAGGACGGCCGCCAGCAGGTCCGCCCCCAGCGCCGTCAGATCGGGCAGATTGAGGTGGTGCCGGACGTAACGGCCCTGCCGCCGGGCGGTGAGCAGGCCCGCGCGGCGCAGGACCGCGAGGTGGCGGGAGACCTCCGGGGGTGAGAGTTCCCAGGCGTGGGCCAGCTCACCGGTGGTGTGCGGGCCGCGGGCCAGGGTGCGCAGCAGCCGAAGCCGTACCGGATGCGCGAGTGCCTCCAGCCGCAGGGTGACCGTTTCCAGCGATACGGGCTCCGAAGGACCCGGCTCGGCCACCGGGTACTGCACCACCGGCTGCCACCCGGACGCGTGGACCACCACCAGGTGCGGGCTGCCGAAGACACTGGGGATGAAGGTGACACCGGTGCCGTGGGCGGCGGTCGCCTTGTCCTGCAGCTTGTCCACCACGATGCAGTCGCCGTCCGGCGCCAGGGTGAGAGCGCCGGAGACCGACGCGAGCGCCGCCCCGACGCCCTGGCGCTTCAACAGGTCGTTCTTCAGGCGCAGGTCGGTGGCGAGTTGCACGGCGACGCCCGTCCACGCGGCGTCGAAGAAGGCCTCGGCGCATTCTTCGAGCGTGCGGCGCACCCGCGCCCGCACAGCGGCCGGGTCCGCGAGCAGCCGTTCGGCGAAGGCCTCTTGCCGCGCGCCGCGGGCCTGGGCCAGGTCCAGGGCCCGCTCGCGCGCTGTCGCGTCGGTGAGCGGCGACGCCGCAGCGAAGTGGAGCCGGTTGCTGCCGCACGTCGTGACGAGCGCGGCGGTCGCATACGTCTCGTCGTCGATCCGGTCCACGTCGTCCAACTCCTCGGCGAGGGTCGGCCGAGGCCTGGCGGGGATCAGGAAGTCGGCCTGTGAGGAACGCCAGAGGAACTCGGCCTCCCGCAGCCGCTCGGCCAGCTCGGGCCGCAGCCCCGACCAGACGTCCCCGGCCCAGCCGGCGTGCTGCGGATGATGCCCGGGTTCGGCCAGCACGTGCAGCATCGCGGTCAGTTCGGCCAGCGGGGAGGCGGCGAACCGCAGTCGGTCGGACGGCAGCCCGCCGATGTCGATCCTCAACGTCATCCCCTCAGCATCGCCGACCGGACCGCGGCGACGGCCTCGGTTGACGGTGTCCGTCAACCGGCATGGCCGTCCCGGCGGCCGAACGCACCGTTGCCGCCATGCCGACCACCACCAAGATCCGATCCCGCGCCCTCGTCCGTGCCTCTGGAGGTCCCCGCTACGCCGTCGCCCTGGCCGTGGACGCGCTCGGCACCGGTCTGCTCCGGCCCTTTCTGCTGCTCTACGGAGTGACCGTGCTGAGGTTGTCCGCCCCGGCCACCGGCTTCGCCATGACGGTCGGCGTCGTCGTGGGCCTGGTGTGCATGCCCGCGGTGGGCCGATGGCTGGACCGGGGCGCACGGCGGTCATCACCGCTCTCGCACCCCATGGCGCGACCGCGCTCTGGGGGAGCCTCGCCGCTGCGACGCTCGTCTCCGCCTCCGCCGTCGCCACCGAGAAGGACCCAGCAACGCGGCCCGGCAGCCGCTGCGCCGGGACACGAGCAGGCTCGTGAGCCTCACATCGCCTCCGGCCCACGGCCGGAAGCACCGGTGGACGAGAACCGGGACCGCGCGAACGCGGTCCCGGGCCCTGCACCGTGCCTCAGACGAGCGTGAGCGCGTACACCTCCACCCGTGGGTCGTCCGGCAGGCTCAGTGAGCGCACCGTCTTCCCGGCCTCGAGCGGCGCCGAGGTCGCGAACAGCCGTACCGAAGGCCCGTCGACGCCCTGGCCCCGCCGGATCCGGTGGTCCATGTCGAGCGCGACGGTGGTGCCGCCGGGCGCGGAGCCCGCCCAGTCGCCCACCGTGACGGGCAGTTCGGCGCTGGTGCCGTCGGTGTAGCGGACGGTGAGCGTCGTGGACACCGTGCCGTTGTGGGCGGCAGCCACCAGCCGGAGTGTGCTGTGCCGCCCCGCCGGCAGGAGCATCGACTGCCCGCGTGCCTCGGTGAAGTTGGTGGCCGTACCGGACGCGTCGGGCGCCTGGTAGGTGACGCCGTCCCAGGTCACCGGGCCGGCCTTCGGCAGCAGTGCGGCGTCGTAGCTCCAGCCGCCGCCGTCGAAGTCGCCCTCGTCGGAGGCGGCCACGGTCGCGGTGCCGTCGTGGTTCGCCTCCTGGGCGAGGTCCACCGCGCACTGCCCGCCGCTCGCCGTCGCGCACCGGTTCGGCTCGCGGACCTCGATGGTGGCCTCCCGCACCACGCTCTCCACGCCGGTGCCCGTCACCTCGATGCGCACCGGGTAGGAACCCGGCGCGGTCCCGGCCGGCACGCTCACCTCGGCCTCCACCGTGCGCTGCACGGGCAGCCGGCGGGAGTCGAGCGTGAAGGACGTCGGCATCCGCACCTCCCAGCCCTCAGGGGTCCTGGCCCGTACGGTGACCCGCAGCGCGCCGGGAGACTGGCCCAGCACGTCGAGGGCCAGGTGAGCGGTCTGCGGGGTGTCGCCCCGCGGTACGACGTCCGAGCCGGCACGCAGCGAGGCGTCCAGCCGGCTGCGGGAGTCGGCGGCCGCGCGGTTCACCGACGGCGGCTCCGCGCTCCTGCCGGTGCCCCAGGAGGACGGCTCGTCGCCCAGCTCGTGGGCGAGGGTGCCGCCGTGGGCGACGGCGTCCCAGTCGAGCCAGGTCCGGCGCAGGTCACGGCCGTCGAACGAGGACCGCTGGATGTAGCGGGTGGTGTCGCTCGCTCCCGGCGCCTTGATCGTCAGGGTGCCGCCCTGCTCCTCGCCGTACGTGCCGACGCGGACGACGGCGGAGGAGAACTGCGGGCTGGAGACGGCGAGGAAGTCGCCGCCGCTCATCGTCGGGTAGAGGCCGAGGGAGGAGAAGACATACCAGGCGGACATGGTGCCCAGATCGTCGTTGCCGGTCATGCCGTCGGGGCCGTTGGTGAACAGCGTCATCGCCGCGCGGACGACGGTCGCCGTCTTCGCGGGCGCGCCCGCCCACAGGTACATGTACGGGGCGTGCAGATCGGGCTCGTTGTTCGGGTTGTAGGTGGGCTTGCCGTAGTAGTCGTACGGCGCGGAGATCCAGTCCTCGCGGGCCGTGCGCTCCGGGTCGGTGAGCAGTTTCTCGTACGCGAAGAACGAGTCGAGCCGCTTCTCGGTGGCGGACCTGCCGCCCATCAGAGCGACCAGCCCGGCCGGGTCCTGCGGTACCAGCCACTGGTACTGGTGGGCGCCGCCCTCGTGGAACTGGTGGGCCGCCTCGACCGGGTCGTACGGCGTCAGCCACGTCCCCTCGGCCGTACGCGGCCGGAACTGCGCGATCCCCGAGTCCCACAGATTGCGGTACCACTGGCCGCGCGCCGCGAACGTCCGGGCGTCCTCGGCGTGGCCGAGCTCACGGGCCATCAGGGCCAACGAGGCGTCGGCCGCGGCGTATTCGAGGGTCGCGGAGGCGGGGTGCTTGCAGTCGTTGTCGCCGCCCTTGTCCGCGCAGTCCTCGCCGAGCTCCAGGCCGGAGGGGACGTAGCCGCGCTCCTTGTAGTGCTCCACCCCGGAACGGCCGTTGTAGGGCGAGCCGGCCGGCGGCGTGCTGGTCGCGTTCTTGCGCAGGAGTTGGTACGCCTCCTCCTCGTGGCCCGCGAGGAGCCCCTTGGACCAGGCCTCGACGAGGAACGGGGTCACCGGGTCGCCGGTCATGATGTTGGTCTCGCTGTTGGCGAGCGCCCAGCGCGGCAGCCAGCCGCCGTCGCGTCCGGCGGCGACGACCGAGAGCGCCACATCACGGGCCACCTGCGGCCGGAGCAGCTCGAGCAGCTGGTTCTGCGGCCGGTAGGTGTCCCACAGGGAGAGGTTCTGGTACGGCGTGAACCCGTCCGCGGTGTGCGTCCTGCCGTCGAAGCCGGCGTAACGGCCGTCCACGTCGCCGGCGAGGTTCGGGTGCAACTGGGCGTGGTAGAGCGCCGTGTAGAAGGCGCGTTGCCGTTCGACGGTGCCGCCGCCGACCTCGACGGAGCGGAGTTGACGCTGCCAGGTGGCTCGCAGGCCGGCGCGGGTGGCGTCGAAGTCGTACGAGTCGCCGGTCTCCGCCACCAGGTTCTTGCGGGCGCCTTCGATGCCCGTGTACGACAGGCCGACCTTGACGACCACGTCGCGGTCGTCGGCCGCGTCGAACGTCACCCAGGCGCCGTTGCCGCCCTCGCCCTCGGCGTCACGGCCGCCGGGGGTGCGGGTGTCGCCGCGCCAGGTGCCGTGCGAGGCGAAGGGCCGGTCGAAGGTGGCGGTGAAGTGGACCGTGTGGCGGTCCTTCCCGGCGCAGAAGTTCCCGGCCTCCACGCGGCCTTCGACGGTGCGGTCCCCGACGACGTGCACCTCGGAGTCGTACACCCGCTGGTTGGCCTTGCCGGTGTTGAACAGGACGTTGGCCCGGCCGGTCGCGGGGAAGGTGTAGCGCTGCCAGCCGGTGCGGGGCGTGGCGGTGAGCTCCGCGTCGATGCCGTACGTCTTCAGGCCGACGCGGTAGTAGCCGGGCTCGGCCTCCTCGTCGTCGTGGGAGTAGGCGGACCGGTAGCGGGACGGATCGACGGTGTCGACCGCTCCGGTGGTGGGCATCAGGGGCAGTTCACCGGCGACAGAGCAGCCGACACCGGACAGATGGGTCTGGCTGAACCCGTGGATCTTGTCCTGCTGGTAGTCGTAGCCGCCCTGGCCGCCGGTGTCGGGGCTGACCTGCACCATGCCGAAGGGGGCGCTCGCACCCGGGAAGGTGTTGCCGAAGTTCTGTGTGCCGACGAAGGGGTTGACCAGTGCGGCGGGGTCGTCGGCCACCGGCGCGGCGGCCTGCGCGGCGGGGGCGGGGGCGAGGAGCCCGCCCCACGCCATGGCGGCCGCCAGCGGAAGGGCGGCGGCCCTCGTCGTGCGCGCCCGTATTCTCCTGAGCAGTTGGTGCATGGGCGTCCCTCTCCTGAATCCGTGGACCGGCGCGGAGACTTGACCATGCATCTGACATCGTTGTCAACGCTCTGGACCGATTTCCCGTCCGCCGGGAAACCAGTCCAGGGCGGTCATTGATCCCGCACGGTCTCGCCACAGGGGCGCGAACGCCACGCCGCCGGGTTCTTCATCGTTCCCCGCCCTCGCGAAGCGACCGGTTTCCGGCCCTGCGGCTCGGGCAGCCGCAGAAGTGGAGACTACGAAAGGACCGACATGAGTGCCGGAGAGAAGGCCAAGGCCAAGGCCGAGCAGGTTGTCGGCAGGGCCGTGCGGAAGGCGGCCCACGCGATGGGCAAGGAGACCACCGCGGCCAAGGGAGCCGCCCTGGAGACACGGGGCAGGGCCCGCGAGACCAAGGAGCATTCGAAGCACGGATTCAGGCGCTGACCGCCTCACCACGTGCGCCGGGAGGCCTTCCCAGGGGCGGCGGCACGGCGCGGCCGGGACACCCGTCGCATCGTTGCCGCCGCCCGGCGGACCGGATCCGTGCGGAGCACGAGAAGCGAAGAGATGCGTGTGATCACGTAGTCCGTGGAGGCGGGTGCACCGGACGACAACCGGTGGAACCGCCCCAGGGTCGGCCCAGGCGTCGCCCGTACCGTGTGCCACCGACCGGTGGACGCCCGCATCCTCCCCGAGGGCCGCGAAGAGGTCGTCTCGCTGCTCGCGGACTTCATCCTCTGGCTCTTCGGCGTCGACGACGGCCACTGCGAGG
>NZ_JBFAQK010000042.1:0-62229 GCF_040677245.1 Streptomyces kurssanovii | reverse complement strand
CGCAGAGCGAAATCCAGCCCGCCTGGGGGCACCTCCCACGGCCGCCAGGCCGTAGGGGGGAGATTGAGGGCACCGCGCGAAGCGCGGTACGGGTCCGGGCGGAGCCCGGTTACGGGAAGGGGCGGGGAGGGGACAAGCCCGCCGCAGGCGCCACGCACCCGCACCCGCACCCGCCCGACGACTACGACTGCAGCGTCGGCCGCCGCGGCACCCCGCCCGCCACCGCGCGCTGCCGCGGCGCCGCCGTACCCGTCCAGCACGTGCCACGGCGCGACAGCAGCCTCCGCAGCCACAGTTCCGTCGAGACCAGGTCCGCCAGCCCGTCCAGTGGCACGGGTTCGCCCTCGGACGCCGCCCGGAGCGCCCCGCGGACGACGCGTGCCTCGATGAGGCCCGCGTCCGCCAGCAGCGGGGCGTCGAAGAGGGCGATCAGGTGCGGCAGCGCCGACCGCAGGCCCGTGCGGGCCGCCGCGGCGGACGAGGCGTGTGTCGGGGAGCCCCATCCCGGCGGCAGGTCGTGGATGCCGGCACCGGCGAGGACCGTACGCAGTACGGCGGCCCGCGCGCCCGGCTGGACACGGAGCGATTCCGGCAGGTCCCGGCAGGCCCGTACGACCTGGTTGTCCAGGTAGGGCGCGTGCAGACGCTGGCTGCGGACCTCCGCGGCCTGTTCCAGGATCCGATGGTCGAAGGCATGACGGGCGAGTGCCGCCCGTGCCCGTGTCTCGCCGGGCCGTTGGACCGAGATGGGCCTCGTCGCCGCCTCCGTCAGCCGAACCGATACTTCAGCGAGCGCCTCCCCGGTGAGCCAGCGCGCCGCGGGCCCCGGCCGGGACCACGCCAGCGCCGCCAGTGACGCGCCCACCGCGCCGTTACGCAGGGCGGGACCCGGGCGGTTGGCGAGGAGCAGGTCGCCGGCGGCCGCCTCGAGGCCGGTGCGAAAGGGCGTACGGGCCAGTCTGCGGGCCGCCCGGTACACCGTGAGCGGGACGAACAGGGACTGCGGGGAGGGCCGTTCGGAGCGGGCCAGGGCGGTGACCGGCCGCAGCAGGTGGCGTCTGCGCCGGTCCAGCAACAGATCCGCCAGCCGCGCCGGATGGGCGTCCAGCACCTGCCGTGCGCCCGCTCCCGTGAAGTGGTCGGCGCTGCCGGCGGCGAGTCGCCCCCGGTGGCGTTCCGCGGTCACCAAGGACGGTGCGGGCTCGTCGGTCAGGGGGCCGGAGTCGAGGTTCGCGTACGGCAGGGCCTCTTCGCCGGCGGCGACCACGACATGGTGCAGCCGTGGGTTGGCGGCGATGAGGCGGGCCCGTTCCAGCTCGGGTTCGCGCAGCTCGTGTCCGCTGGTGGCGAGGTCGTTGAAGGTGACGGCGAGCAGCCGTTCGCCGGCGCCGGTGCCGTGCCCGAGGACCGTGCCCGGTACGCCGGGCAGCCCGGCCGCCAGCAGGGCGAGGGTGCTGGAGGCGCTGCCGCCGGAGAGGTCGGCCCCGATCCCGGGCGTCGGCGCGCCACGGGCCGCGCGCCGTTCGGCGGGGCCCATCCCGGGGACGGGCCCCGGGTCGGGCGGCAGGGTCTCCGGCGCGTGCCGGGGCGCGGTCAGCCTGGCGCGCACGGCCTCGACGAGTGCGTCGCGTACCCCGTCGATGGCGCGGGCGGCCTCGACCTGCGGGGCGGCGACGGCGAGTGAGGCGACCGGCTCGTACCCGGTGATCTCCCGCGAGCCTTCCCGCAGGATCAGCGCGTGTCCCGGCGGGATGCGTTTCACCCCGGCGTACGGGGTGGAGTCGCGCAGCGCCTCCGGCGACTCGGGGCAGGCGAGCAGGGCGGCCAGGTGTCCGATGTCGAGCTGGGCCTCGATGAGGTCGGCCAGCGGGAGGGCGGCGGTCGCGTACGCCGTGCCGTTCGCCCACGGGGTGTAGAAGACGGGACGGGCGCCGGCGAGGTCGCCGACGACGGTGATGCGGCGGCCGACCTGGACCACGACGGTGTAGCTGCCCGCCCATGCGGTCAAATGCCTCAGTGCGCCGCCGCGCGCCGCGAACAGTCCGACCCGCAGCTGTTCGTCGCTGGCCGCGCAGCAGCCGAGGACGGCGAGGCGGGTCACGGTGGGCGCCTGGCCGTTGCCCGGGGTGGCGTAGGGCCGTTGGTGCGGTTCGGCGGTGATGATGCGCACCTCGTCGGGCCGCCAGTCCCCGACGGCCCACAGCGGATCCGGGTCGCCCCACAGGAGTTGGGCTCCGACGGGATGGAGGGTGCGGCCCTCTTCGGAGGCTCCGACGGCGCCCGCCGTGCCGAAGTTCGCGGCGATACTGCTCCACCCCACCAGCCACCGCATCGCCGCCTCCCCAACATTGCCGGACATCGCCGAAGCCGTTCGGGAACATGCTGCCACGAAGGAGGCGTACGCGAGGGGCTCCCGGTAGCGCGTGCAAAAACGGAACACTGCGGCGGCGTTGGCGATTTGCCGACGGTGTGGGAGTAGGTTCAGAGGCCGCCGGAGGTCCGGGCGCGCCGCGCGAGAGGCCGGCGGACAGGCGTCATTCAGCCATTTTCGGAGCCGCGCCAGCGTGGCAGTTTGACCGCAACACACGGACCGGGAGGCGCAGTTCGCCTCCCGGGCCCTGTCCGCCGCCCGCGGGGATTGAGGCGGCGGTGTCCCCCAGCCCACTGGTTCCAGTACGCAGTGGGCCGACCCACGCAGCACTCATGGAAGCGCTCCCGCCGTTGACCGGCCAGAGCGCACGGACGGGCGCACGGCCACACGGCGGGAGCACGAGGGCGGACGGGCGATCACCCGTACGGACAACAATCCCGCCATAGGGAAGTTGGCCCCTTAACGGTCGGGATGCGGCGAACTACGCTGTGTTTGCTGCTGTTCTCCACAGGCGCGCATATTCCGCAGGGCTCGGCCACACGATTTTGCAGCCGGGACCGGTCGGGACGGGGGGTGCTGCGAACCGGGAGAACCCAGCACGAATGCCGTGCGCGGGCCGTGCGCGGCAGCCGTCTGCGTGTCGAGGGGTGGCGCATGTCCAGGGAGCAACGCGGGCCGAACGAAAAGCTCGGCACGGTTCTCGCCCTCGCGGGAATCAGCAACGCGGGCCTCGCGCGGCGGGTCAACGACCTCGGCGCGCAGCGTGGTCTGACCCTCCGCTACGACAAGACCTCGGTGGCCCGGTGGGTGTCCAAGGGCATGGTGCCGCAGGGCGCCGCACCCCATCTCATCGCGGCGGCCATCGGCGCCAAGCTGGGCCGTCCGGTGCCGCTGCACGAGATCGGACTGGCCGACGCGGACCCGGCACCCGAGGTGGGACTGGCGTTCCCGCGTGATGTCGGCGAGGCGGTGAAATCGGCCACCGAGCTGTACCGGCTGGATCTTGCGGGCCGCCGGGCCGGCGGCGGGGGCATCTGGCAGTCCCTGGCCGGATCGTTCGCAGTGAGCGCTTACGCGACGCCCGCGTCCCGGTGGCTGATAACCCCGGCCGACGCGTCGGTCGAGCGGCTGTTCGACGCGACCGGCGGCTCGTCCCTCTCCTCCGACCCCTCTTCCGGTTCCCCCGACGTTCCCGACGGCACGGAGACCGCGGACGCCGCCGACACGCCCGCCCGCGTGGGCCACAGCGACGTCGCGAAACTCCGGGAGGCCGCGGAGGACGCCCGCCGCTGGGACTCCAAGTACGGGGGTGGGGACTGGCGTTCGTCGATGGTCCCCGAGTGCCTGCGCGTCGACGCGGCGCCGCTGCTCCTCGGCTCGTATTCGGACGAAGTGGGCCGGGCACTGTTCGGCGCGACCGCCGAACTGACCAGGCTCGCCGGGTGGATGGCCTTCGACACCGGGCAGCAGGAGGCGGCGCAGCGCTACTACATCCAGGCCCTGCGCCTTGCCCGCGCCGCCGCCGATGTGCCGCTGGGCGGATACGTGCTGGCCTCCATGTCGCTGCAGGCGACGTACCGCGGCTTCGCCGACGAGGGCGTCGACCTGGCCCAGGCGGCACTGGAGCGCAACCGGGGCCTCGCCACCGCACGCACCATGAGCTTCTTCCGGCTGGTGGAGGCCCGCGCCCACGCCAAGGCGAACGACGCGGCGGCCGCGGGCGCGGCGCTCAAGGCCGCGGAGGGCTGGCTGGAGAGGTCGAGGGAGGGCGACGGCGACCCGTCCTGGCTGGGCTTCTACTCGTACGACAGATTCGCGGCGGACGCGGCCGAGTGCTACCGCGACCTGAAGGCCCCGCGGCAGGTGCGGCGCTTCACGGAGCAGGCGCTGTCCCGCCCCACGGAGGAGTACGTGCGCTCGCACGGGCTGCGCCTCGTGGTGTCCGCGGTGGCCGAGCTGGAATCGGGCAATCTGGACGCGGCCTGCGCGGCGGGCACCCGCGCGGTGGAGGTCGCGGGGCGGATCTCGTCCGCGCGGACCACGGAGTACGTACGGGACCTGCTGCACCGGCTCGAGCCGTACGGCGACGAGCCGCGGGTCATGGAGCTGCGGGAAAGGGCCCGCCCGCTCCTCATGACACCTGCCTGATGCCTTGACGGCACCGCCCGGGACGCGGGCGGCGGCTCCCGTGCGCGGAAGTCGGGCGTGTCTCCCGCGTGTCGACTGGTTTGAGCGCGTTGTCAGCGGGCCAGTGCACTATCGGGGTGGGAGGTGACGCGGTGAGGGCGTCCGGGCATGACTTCGACTGCGATGTGCTGGTGGTCGGCGGCGGCATCGTCGGCCTGTCGACGGCGTACGCGCTCTCGCGCTCGGCCCCGGGCACCGGGGTGACGGTCCTGGAGAAGGAACAGGGCCCCGCCCGGCACCAGACAGGCCGCAACAGCGGAGTGATCCACAGCGGGATCTACTACCGGCCCGGTTCGCTGAAGGCCCGGTTCGCCGTGCGCGGCGCGGCCGAGATGGTCAAGTTCTGCGCGGAGTACGGCATCGCCCACGAGGTCACGGGCAAGCTGATCGTCGCGACGGACAGGGACGAGCTCCCACGGCTCCATGCCCTGGTCCAGCGCGGCCGGGAGAACGGCATTCCGGTGCGCGAGCTGGGTCCGGCGCAGATCGGTGAGTACGAGCCGGAGGTCCGCGGGCTCGCCGCGATCCATGTGGCGACGACCGGCATCTGCGACTACGGCGCGGTGGCCGCACAGCTCGCCACGGCATCCGGTGCGGAGGTGCGGTACGGCGAGGAGGTCACCGCCGTCGACCGCCGCCCGTGGGGCGTCGCGGTGCGGACACGCTCGGGCACGGTCGTAAGGGCCCGGGTGCTGGTCAACTGCGCCGGGCTGCACTGCGACCGGGTGGCACGGCTCGCGGGCGACGACCCGGGTATGCGGATCGTCCCGTTCCGTGGGGAGTACTACGACCTGGCCCGCCCCGGTCTCGTCCGCGGGCTGGTCTACCCGGTGCCCGACCCGGCCTTCCCGTTCCTCGGCGTCCATCTCACCCGCGGCATCGGCGGCGGCGTCCACGTCGGCCCGAACGCCGTCCCGGCGCTGGCCCGCGAGGGCTACAGCTGGTCGGCCGTCCGTCCCCTGGAGCTGGCGGGCACGCTCGGCTGGCCCGGCTCCTGGCACATCGCCCGGCGGCACTGGCGGTACGGGGCCGGGGAGCTGCGCCGCTCCGTGTCCAAGCGGGCGTTCACCTCGGCGGTCCGCCGCCTGCTGCCGGCGGTGACGGAGGGCGACCTGCGCCCGGCGCCGGCGGGCGTGCGCGCGCAGGCGGTGCTCCGCGACGGGACGCTTGCCGACGACTTCCTGATCCGCGAGGCCCCGCGGACGGTGCACGTACTGAACGCCCCGTCTCCGGCGGCGACGGCCTCGCTCCCGATCGGCCGCGAGGTCGCCCGCCGCGCGCTCACCGCGCTGTCGCCCTCGCGTCCCCGCGCCGCCAGGTGACGCCCGGTGACGCCCGATCGCCGGCGGATGTGACGGCAGGGGCACTGCCCGGTGACGCGGCGGGGCCGGACGGCCGCCGCCTCGTCGAAGCTTCCAGGCGGGTGGCGGGGCGCGGACCGGCCCGTGCCGCTCCATGACCTGATCCCTCCCGTCACCGTGGGGCCGCCCACGCCGGCGCACCGCCCGATCGCGCCCTCGTAGAATCGGCATCACTGTGTCTGAGTTCCGTGATCCCGACCCCAGCCCCGAGGCCCCGCGCCACTTCATCCGCGCCAAGAGCGAGCCGCGCTTCCCGGGCGGCCCCGCCGCCGACCCGGCCGGTTCGCATCACGAGCGTCGTATCCGCAGCTTCCAGCCGCGGCGCAGCCGGGTCACCGCCGGGCAGGAGGACGCGTTGCAGCGGCTCTGGCCGTTGTGGGGCCTGGACATCGACGGGCACCGGGTGCTCGACCTCGAGGAGATGTTCGGCGGGCTGCCCGTCGTCCTGGAGATCGGCTTCGGCATGGGCGAGGCGACCGCCCAGATGGCTGCCGACGACCCGGGGACCGGGATCCTCGCCGTCGACGTACACACCCCCGGGCAGGGCAATCTGCTCGCTCTCGCGGAACGGAACGGCCTGTCCAACATCCGGGTGGCCAACGGTGACGCGATCATCCTGCTGCGGGAGATGCTGCCGCCCCGCTCGCTCCACGGCATGCGCGTCTACTTCCCCGACCCGTGGCCGAAGAAGCGGCACCACAAGCGCCGGCTGATCCAGCCGGACTTCCTCACCCTCGCCGCCGGGCCGCTCGCTCCGGGCGCGATCCTGCACTGCGCGACCGACTGGGAGCCGTACGCCGAGCAGATGCTCGAGGTGCTGTCGGCGCATCCGGATTTCGAGAACACCCAGGAGGACGGCGGCTTCGCGCCGCGGCCCGCGTTCCGTCCGCTGACCCGCTTCGAGGGTCAGGGCCTGGACAAGGGTCACAAGGTCCGCGATCTGCTGTTCCGCCGGGTCACGCCCCAGGCCTGAACCGCGCGGTGGCGCCCGCGATGTCCGACGCGCCGTCGCCAGTTGTCGGTGCTCGTGGTTAGGGTCGACGGGTGTCCGACTCGTCCGCGCAGCAACCACCGGAGCACCCGCCGCAGCGCCCGGCGGTGCCCCCGCACCCCGTGTTGCCCGCGCGTGAGCAGGAGCATGTCGACGCGCTGCTGACCGCGGTGCCCGCGCCCGCGCGCCGGCGCTACCGGCCGCGGGCGGCGTCGAGGATCTGGCGCAGCCGGGCCTTCCGCGCCGGTGCGGTGGTCACCCTGCTCGCCCTGTGCGCTCTGGTGATCCTGGTGCTCGTGCGCGAGCAGACCGGCACCCACGGCTTCCTGGTCGGTCTCGGTCTCGCGACGCTGCCGGTCCCGCTGCTGCTGGCGGCGTTCCGCTGGCTCGACCGTGTGGAGCCCGGCCCGTGGCGGAATCTTCTCTTCGCCTTCGCCTGGGGCGCGTTCGCCGCCGCGCTGATAGCGATCATCGCGAACACCTTCGCGACCCGCTGGATAGCGACGGCGACCGCCGACCCGGTGTCGGCCGACACCCTCGGGGCGACGGTGATAGCGCCGGTCGTCGAGGAGAGCGCGAAGGCCGCCGCGATCCTGCTGCTCTTCGTCTTCCGCAGACGGGACTTCACCGGAATCGTGGACGGCGTGGTGGTCGCCGGCTTCACCGCCACCGGCTTCGCCTTCACGGAGAACATCCTCTACCTGGGCAGTGCCTTCGGCGAGGACCAGGCGATAGGCACCTCCGGCTTCGCCTCCGTGACCGCCGCGACGTTCTTCGTACGCATCGTGATGTCTCCGTTCGCGCATCCGCTCTTCACCGTGCTCACCGGCCTGGGCTTCGGTGTCGCCGCGCTGGGTGCGCGCCGGCACCGGCGGCTCCGGCGCATCGCGCTGCCGCTGCTGGGCCTGGCGCTCGCGATGGGCATGCACGCCCTGTGGAACGGCTCGGCGTCGATGCTCGGCCCGTGGGGCTTCTACGCCGTGTACGGGGCGTTCATGGTGCCGGTGTTCGCGCTGCTCACTTGGCTGTCGATATGGACCCGCCAGCGTGAGCTGCGCACGGTCTCGGAGGAGCTCCCGGCGTACGCGGCGGCCGGCTGGATGTCCGCTGCCGAGCCCCGCGCCCTGTCGTCGATGCGGGCGCGCACCGTGGCCAGGGACTTCGCCCGGCGGGCGTACGGCCCGGCGGCCGGGCACGCCGTGTCGGAGTACGAGGCGTTCGCGACGACGCTCGCCTTCCTGCGTCACCGGGCCCACCGGGGCGCGGCGGGTCCGGACTTCGTGGAGCGCGAGCAGGAGCTGCTGCACCATCTGTGGCAGCGCAGGGAGGTGGCGGGGCCTTCGCTGGCCTACGCCGCCCAGGCCACCGCCCGGATGCCGCTGCCGCCGCCGCACCGCGATTACAGCGGCTACAACCCCTACCGCTACTGATTCCGCGCCGGCGCGGGCTCAGGCGGACGCGGCGGTCAGTTCGGCCAGCTCGCCGTCCGTCAGGGCCAGGTCGGCTGCCGCCACCAGGGCCGGCACCTGCTCGACCGTGCGGGCGGACGCGATCGGCGCGGCCACGGTCGGCTGCGCGGCGATCCACGCCAGGGCGACGGTCGCGATCTCCACGCCACGGGCCTGCGCGATCCTGTCGAGCACGTCGAGGACCTTCAGCCCCCGCTCCGATTCGAGGTGCTTGGACGCTCCCTGGGCCCTGGCGCTGTCCACCGTGGTGCCGGGCCGGTACTTGCCGGTGAGGAAGCCGGAAGCGAGCGCGTAATAGGGGACGGCGGCGAGGCCGGCGCGGGCGGCGGTGTCCTGCAGTTCGCCCTCGTAGGTGTGGCGTGAGACCAGGTTGTAGTGGGGCTGCAGCGCCGCATACCGGGCGAGGCCCTCCCGCTCGGAGAAGGCCAGGGACGCCTGGAGCCGTTCGGTGCTGATGTTGGAGGCGCCGATCGCGCGGACCTTGCCGTCCTTCACCAGCTGGTCGAGGGCGGTGATGATCTCCTCGACGGGCACGGACGGGTCGTCGAAGTGTGTGTAGTACAGGTCGATGTGGTCGGTGCCCAGCCGGGTGAGCGACTCCTCCGCGGCCGCCTTGATGGTGGTGGCGGAGAGGCCCTTGTGACGGGGATGGGCGCCGACCTTGGTGGCGACGACGACTTCCGAGCGGTTGCCGCGGGCCGCGAGCCACTTGCCGATGAGGGTCTCCGACTCGCCGCCCTCGTTCCCGGGGGCCCACGAGGAATAACTGTCGGCGGTGTCGACGAAGTTGCCGCCTGCGGCCGTGTACGCGTCGAGGACCGCGAAGGTCCGCGCCTCGTCGGCCGTCCAGCCGAAGACGTTGCCGCCGAGAGCGAGCGGGAAGACGGTCAGGCCGGAGGAACCGAGGGTGCGCAGAGAGGTCATGCGGTGATCAACGGCCGGGCCCGTACCGGCTATTCCGGCAGCCCCGGCGTCGGGGGGTGTGCGCCAGGACTGCCGGAGACATGGATGTGCCCGGCACGGGAGGAACTGCGACCCGTACCGGGCAGGGATCAGATCGTGAGGCCCTTGTCGCGCAGCCACGCCATCGGGTCGATGCCGACGCCGCCGGCGGTGTGCACCTCGAGGTGCAGGTGCGGGCCGGTGACATTGCCGGTCGCGCCGACGCGCCCGATCGTCTCGCCGGTGGACACCTGCTGGCCCGCGCTCGCCGTCATCGAGGAGAGGTGGGCGTACAGGACCTCGGTGCCGTCCTCGAGTTCGAGGACGATGCGGTAGCCGTAGGAGCCGGACCAGCCCGCGGACTTGACCGTGCCGCCGTGCACCGCCTTGACCGGGGTCCCGGTCGGTGCGGCGAAGTCCAGGCCGGTGTGCTGTCCGGAGGACCACATCGCGCCGGACTCACCGTAGGTGGAGGTGATCGTGTAGGAGGAGGTGGGAAGGGAGAAGCTCCGGGCGAGCTCGGCGAGACGCGCGGCCTCCGCCGCCGCCCGCGCGGCCTCCTCCGCCTTGCGCTTCTCCTCGGCGGCCTTGGCCTCGGCCGCGCTCTGCTGCTTCTCGGCGGCGGCCGCCGCCTGTTCGGCGGCGAGCGCCTCCGCGGCCGCCTTCGCCTCGGCGTCGGCCTCTGCCTGCTGCTGCTCGGCCTGCTGGAGGATCCGGGCGCGCAGGGCCTCGCCGGAGCCGGCGGCCTGTGCCTGGCCGGCACCGGCGTCGGCGACCGTGGTCGCGGCGGTGAGCGGCGCCGCCTGCACGTCGCCGTCGGAGTCGTCCGAGTCGGAGATCAGGGATCCCACGCCGGGAAGTGACTTGGCGTCAGGAAGCTTGTCCGTGATGGAATCGGGAAGGGAGATGGAGACCGCCGGCTTGTCCTGCGCGGTGGCTATGCCACCCGCGCCGACCGCGGCGATGACGCCGACTCCGAGCACCGTGGAGCTGCGGGCGATTCCGCCGCGCTGCTTGATGACACGGTGCCGGCCGCGCACGGGGCGGACGGAGTCCTCTGTGGGGTTCCATTCCTCCCAGGTCCGCTCGGGGGCGTCGGCACTGAAACGTTCGGACGCGAAGCGGGCCTCGGGGGCAGGCATGTTGGACGCCACGAAGGCGTACTCCTTTCCTTCCTTCTCGCCTACCGGGTTAGCTGACGGGTTCGGAGCAGGAAGGTCTCCTACGGGCGCCCTCGACCGCGGACTGAGCGGCAAAGGGTGACCGATTCACCCCAATTAGTGGTTCCCCGGTTCCCTTGCGGGATTCGGCACGTGCGCACGGCGCCGCCTCTGCGACGGCTGGGACGACCGCACTGCGTTATCGAACGTTAATAGACGGCGGGGCCGGATTCCAAGCTGTTCCGGGTGATCATTAACGACTTCGGCCGGGACTTACCCGGACAGAATCGGCCGGAACCGGGCGAGTTGATCAAACACCGGAGGGCGTCACGATTCTGATCGGGCATCACATGCTCTGCGGACGGCTCCCCTTCGACTACGGAGCGTGCACACCGCCTCCATCGGGCGCGTGATGTCACGCGGACCTGTCGCGGCCGCCCGGCTCCGGCGGAACCACCGGCACCGTCCGGCGCCGTTCCGGCTGCCCCTCCGCCGGCCTGCCGACGGCCAGCAGTGCCATGTCGTCGCTCGAACCGCCGCCGGTGTACCGGCGTACGTCGTCGACCAGCGCGTCCAGCAGCTCCGCCGGCCCGGGGAAGAGACGTCCGGCGAGCCGTTCCACCGGGTCGTAGAAGACGCCGCGCGCGTCCCGCGCCTCCGTCACCCCGTCCGTGTAGAGGAGCAGCGTCGCCCCGTCGGGCAGCGGGTACTCGTCCGCCCGGTCGGGCCACGCCGCCAGGTCACCCATCCCCAGCGGCAGCGCCGCCTGCGCCGGCGCGAGGACGTCCAGAGCCCCGTCGGCGTGCAGCACCAGCGGCTCGGGATGCCCCCGGTTCACCAGCCGCACCAGGGCCCGGCCGCGCGGGATCTCACCCAGTACCGCGGTGGTGAACCCCTCCACGGCGTCCAGCCCTTCCCGCCTGGTGCCCTCCCGTTTGAGGGCTCGCTCCAGCCGCTGCGCCACGCCCTCCAGGGAGCGCTCCTGCTCCGCGGCCTCACGGAACGCGCCGATGAGCACGGCCACCGTCCCCACCGCCCCCAGCCCCTTGCCCCGCACATCGCCGACCAGGAGGCGCACGCCGTGAGGCGTGTCCTGCACCGCGAAGAGGTCGCCGCCGATGAACGCGCCCGCCTGCGCCGCCTCGTACCGGGCGGCGATGTGCAGACCGCCGATCCGGTCGGCCGGCGCGGGCAGCACCGCCCGCTGCGCGGTCTCCGCGATCACCCGGGCAGAGGCGAGCCGCTCACCGCTGCGCCGCACGAGAATGTTGATGAACAGCGCGAGAGCGACGACGGTGACCACCGTGGTCGTCTCGGTGAGCACCGTGATCTGAAAGAAGCTCCGGTTGACGGCATGGAGGATGCTCAGGGCCAGAACCGCGGCGATCCCGGTCAGCAGCGTCGCCAGCCATGACAGGACAGGCGCCGCGACGAGCGGGGCGGCGGCATAAAGAGGTACGGCGGTGAACCGGGGCGGGGTCAGTACGTCGAAGACCACCCCGCCGACGATCATCGCCATGGGCAACGCGCGGACGAACCACGGGGCTCTTCTGGCGCCGCCCTGATCTCGCCACTCCTGGCCCAAAGGTGGTCTCCTGCCGGGTCCTACCGGGTCCGCTGACGGCTGCGGACAGTACCGCGCCCCCCTCAGGCTGAAGGCCGACGCGCCGCGGGGCGACTTCCGGTCGCCCGACCGGGCGACGGTCGTGGCGCTGCGGAAAAGCCACCGGCCCGGTGGTCGATCTTCTCGATCGACCACCGGGCCGGTGTCATCAGTAGCGGGGACAGGATTTGAACCTGCGACCTCTGGGTTATGAGCCCAGCGAGCTACCGAGCTGCTCCACCCCGCGTCGGTGAACACAACCTTACGCCATGCAGAGCAAGATCCGTACCAATGACGAGGGGCGCCGGGCGAAGGCCGGAAAACCTCCGCCGCCGGCTACTCCTGACCGAGCCAGAGGTCGGGCCCGAACACCTCGTAGTGCACGGCCTCGGCGGGCACGCCACGGCGCAGCAGATCACCCCGTACGGCGCGCATGAACGGCAAGGGGCCGCACAGATACGCCGTGAGTCCCTCGGGAAGGTCCAGAGCGCCGATGTCGGCCTGCCCGGTCGCCGCACCGGCGTCGCCGCCGGTCTCGTACCAGAGGTGGAGGGATGCCGAAGGCAGGGCGTCGACGAGGCGGCGCAACTCCTCACGGTGGGCGTGGTCCGCCGCGCTGCGGTCGGCGTGCACCACGACGACCTGACGGGTGGAACCGGTGGCGGCGAGGTGGTCGAGCATGGCGAGCATCGGCGTGCTGCCGATGCCGGCGGACGCCAGCAGCAGCGGGCCCTCGTCCTCGGCCAGCACCAGATCGCCGAAGGGCACGGACACCGTCAGCAGATCCCCGGCGCGCGCGGTCTCGTGGAGCCACGAGGAGACCTCACCCTGCGGACCGGCCGCGCCCCGCACCCGCTTGACGGTGATGCGCCACTGCGGCCTGCCGGGGGCGGCGGAGAGGCTGTACTGACGTATCTGCCGGGCCCCGTCGGGGAGTTCGGCCTGGACACTGACGTACTGACCGGGCCTGAAGGCGCCTGCGGGAGATCCGTCGGCCGGCTGAATCAGGAACGAGACCACGTCGGGCGTCTGTTCGCGCCGCTCGACGATCTCCATGCTGCGCCACACCTCGCCGTCGGCGGTGCCGGCCTCCTGGTAGAGGCGTGACTCCGCGGCGATCAAGGCGTTTGCCATCAGCCAGTAGACCTCGTCCCAGGCGGCGGCGACCTCGGCGGTGACGGCGTCGCCCAGGACCTCCACGATCGCCGCGAACAGGTGCTGGTGCACGAGCTTGTACTGGCCGGAGGTGACGCCCAGGGAGGCGTGCTTGTTGGCGATCCGCGCCAGCATGGCGTCCGGCCGGTCGTCGGGCCGCTCGAGCAGCATGCCCGCGAAGGCGGCGATCGAGCCGGCCAGTGCCTGCTTCTGCTCCCCGTTGGCCTGGTTGCCCCGGTTGAAGAAGTCACGCAGCAGCTCGGGCCGGTCGTCGAACAGCTTGCGGTAGAAGAGCTCGGTGATGTCACCGATGGCGGCTCCGACGACGGGGAGGGTGGCCCGGACGACCGGGACGGACTGCTCGGAGAGCACGACTACTCCTTAAATTGGTATGCGATGGGCGTATTAAAAGCCGTCGTTCCGGAACCCCGGAGGGCACGGCTTCAGCTTGGTTTCATCCGGTGCGGCGACCCGAGAGCCCGACCAGGACCGGCCCGGCCGGCGAAGCCACCAGATCGGCCACCGTCAGCGGGTCCAGGGCGGCATGGAAGGCCTCCTGCGCGTCCCGCAGCGCCCGCCGCAGCCGGCAGGCACCGCGCAGGGGGCACGGCGCATCACCCTCGCAGGTGACCACTTCGCCCTCCCCCTCCAGCTCCCGCACCAGCCATCCGACGGAGGCCCGCCGACCGAGCGCGGTCAGCTCGAGCCCTCCGCCCCGCCCTCGCCGGGCGTCCAGGACGCCGAGGCGCTGCAGCCGGGCGATCGCCTTGGCCATGTGCGCGTATGGAACGTTCATCTCCTCCGCCACCTCGCGGGTGGTCAGAGGCCCGCCCTGCTCGGAGACCGCGAGGCGCATGACGGCGCGGAGCGCCAGATCGGTGAACTTGGTCAGTCGCACGAGGCGACGCTAACAAACACGCATCTGAGAGTCGTATTTGGGGTCCCGCTTTCCGCCGAGCCACCCCGGAATCCGCACCGCCCACCCGCCGCGGGGCTCCGACACCCGGCGCAGAAGCCGGGTGCCGGAGCGGAACACCCTCTGATGCTCGTCCTGATGCCCGTCCGCCTGACACAGAGCAGCGGCGGCGCGAACATGGGACACCCAAGGCGGCCTCCGAAAGGTACTTTCGTGACAAACGGGAACAGCGACGCCGACTACGAGGGCATCCGCCCCGACCGCAGGGACCAGGCTGAGGCCTTCGACGCCATCGGCGACAGCTACGACGACGCCTTCCCGCACAAGGAGGGCCAGGTCTCCGCCGGCGAATGGCTGGCCGGGGCGCTGTCCCCCGGGGCGCGGGTGCTGGACCTCGGCTGCGGCACCGGAGTGCCGACCGCGCGGCGGCTGACGGATGCCGGATTCGAGGTCGTGGGCGTCGACCTGTCCAAAGAGATGGTGAGACTCGCCCGGGCGAACGTGCCCGAAGGTACGTTCCACCAGCTCGACATCGCGGACCTCCGTCCGGGCGGCCCCGCGGATCTGGGCCGCTTCGACGCGGTCACGGCCTTCTTCTCCCTGCTCATGCTTCCCCGCCCCGAGATCCCCGAGGCCCTGCGGACCGTCCACCACCTGCTGGTCCCCGGCGGCCTGTTCGTGATCTCGATGGTGGAGGCGGACATGGACAACCGCGCGATCCCGTTCCTCGGAAAGAGCATCCGGGTGTCCGGCTATCTCCGCGAGGAGCTGCACAAGGTCGTCGAGCAGGACTTCGAGATCCTCAAGGAGTCCTCGTACACCTACGCCCCGGCGATCAGCGACGTGCCGCCCGAGGAGCAGGTCTTCCTCTGCTGCCGGCGACGCGACTGAGCGTTTCTCCGGACGTGCGCCGTCACTTCGGCGACCGACCGCCGGGGTCCTCGTTCGTGGTGTCCTGCCGCGGAACGGTGTACTCGTGCCCGCACTTGCCGCAGAGGTACCGCTTCGCCTCGTGCTCCACGTCTCCCGTCCTGGTGATGTCGTGCTGGATGCCGGTCGTGTGGTCGCAGTCGACTTCGAGTGCCATGGCTCCACCTCCCGATCCCAGTGTGCGCGGGTTCCAGGGGTGCCTGCCTCCGGGCCGTCCAGT
Organism: Streptomyces kurssanovii; assembly: GCF_040677245.1. Taxonomy (NCBI): domain Bacteria; kingdom Bacillati; phylum Actinomycetota; class Actinomycetes; order Kitasatosporales; family Streptomycetaceae; genus Streptomyces; species Streptomyces kurssanovii. The sequence continues at coordinate 46,924 of NZ_JBFAQK010000042.1, read as the reverse complement.
GGGTACGGCTGGCTGCCGAAGCCGGTCGGAAACAAGATCAGCCCCAGGCCAGAACCTTCCTGACCTGGGGCTGAGCGGTAGGCCGTGTGGGACTCGAACCCACAACCAACGGATTAAAAGTCCGCTGCTCTGCCAATTGAGCTAACGGCCCTCGACACAACACCCCTGAGCATAACCAAAGAGATCCCCGGAACCGATCGGGTATCCGACACCGGCCCGGTCCCGCCGCGGCCCGGTCGTCCCGGGCCGCGGCGGAAGCACGTCAGTACAGGCCCTTGAACGCCTGCCATCCGCCCGTGCCGATCATCACCCGGGCCGCCAGTGTGCCGGTCCCCGTCGCGCTGTGCCGGTACAGCCGGCCGTCACCCGTACGCCCCACGAGCTCCGGCTTCCCGTCACCGCTGATGTCGCCCATGCCGACCACCGAGGTGTACCCGCCCCAGCCCGTCGCCAGCTTCACCCGCGGCGTCACGGCACCCGTCGCCGTGCCGTAGTACCGCCAGAGCGCACCCGCCGCGTCGATGCCCAGCAGGTCGCCGCGGCCGTCACCGTTCAGGTCACCGACACCGGCGATCTTCGTGTACGTCTTCCAGTTCGTGCCGATCTTCACCCGGCTCTTGAGCCGGTGATCCGCCGTCCCCGCGTAGAAGTACATGTCGCCGGTCGACGCCTGACGCGCCACCAGGTCCTGGTACCCGTCGCCGGTCACGTCACCCGGGGACGTCAGTACGTCGTACTGCCCCCACCCGGTGCCGATCAGCGTGTACGGAGACGACGCCGACACGATCTTGCCGCAGCCCGGCCGGTACGCACGCAGTTGATCGCCGACCCGCACCAGCACGTCGTTGCAGCGGTCCCCGTTCACATCGCCGAACGGCACCGGCACCGACGACGTCGGGAACACGCCGCCCGACCCCGCTGTCCGCGCCGACAGACCACCCGAGCCCGTGCCCTTGTACAGCGACACCAGACCCGCCGAGTCCATCACCAGCAGATCGCCGAAACCGTCGTCGCCGGCCAGATCCCGCCGGACCGCCCCGGCACCGGTCACGGACACCGCGCCCGCCGCCGTCAGGTCCGCGCCCTGGCCGTCGGCCGGCTTCACGCTCAGCGCCCAGGTGTACGCGCCGTTCCCGACGAACCTGCCCGCCGCGTCCTTGCCGTCCCACACCGGACTCACGACGCCGCGCGCCTCGCCACCGGACAGGGTCCGGACCACCGCGCCGGTCGTCCTGCTCGTCACCGTCAGCTGCCACGACCCGGCCGGCTTGGACAGCCACCAACGCGGCTTCCACGCACCTGCCTTCAGATCCGCGCCCGTCGCCACGTCGGCATCGATCCGCGCCAGCGGGGAGGCCGGGATCCCGAGATCGGCCACCCGGATGTCACCGGCGGCGTTCTCCTGGTAGGCGACGCGGCCGGCGGCGGTGTCGACGGCGTACATGCCGGTCTCGTAGTTGTCATCACTGGTCAGGTAGGTCGCCTTGAGGACCGGCTCGGGACCGCGGACGTCGGTGACCCGCACCTCCCGGCCATGGGTCTGCACGACGTAGCCGTCACCGAGCTGCGAGAACGGCTCGGTGTAGTTCAAGTTGGTGTTCTTGTCGAGGTCGTAGATGCCGCCCCTCTCGGTGAGGCCGGCGCAGCTCCAGCTCAGCCAGTGGGCCGTGACCTTGATGAACTCCGCCCGGCAGCCGGTTCCCAGATCCACCGTGCGCTTCACGGCGCCGGTACGGACGTCGTAGCCGACGACCGTTCCGTTCACGCTGCCCTGCGTCCAGAGAGTGTCGCCGTACAGGTCGTAGTCGAAGGGCACCTTGAACGTGGCGAGTCGCTCGCCCGTGTCCAGGTCGAAGGCGGTGTTCGTCACCCACTCGCCGGTCCCGGTCCGTCCGCCGCCGATCGCGTAGCGCCCGGAGACGTCATGGATCTGAACGTTCTCCACCGCGTCGGTGAGGACGCGTCCCGAGGTCGCGCCCGGCTCCACCACCAGGGCCGGGAGATCCGACTGATAGGGCGGCTGGACCACCATGCGTCCGTCGCCGGTGGCCAGGGGCTCCGGACAGCCGTCCGTGTCGGTGCACTCTTCGAGCGGGAATCCGAAGTCACCGTGCTCCTGCGTCGCTCCGGCCGTCAGCTCGCCCGTGACCGAAACCGTCCGCGAGCGGTAGGAGTTGGTCTCGTCGGGCATCCGCTCGAGGGAGTGGAGCCGGCCCTGGCTGAAACTGAGCGACCTCGGCTTCGAGGTGAGCGGGGTGACGTCCACGAGCTTCGCCGCGGTCGTCCCGTCCCCCTCGGCCCGGAGCCGCTGTACGCCCAGCGCGTCGGCTGCCGTACCGGCGACCAGCAGCAGTCCGCCGTCCGGGGCGGTCAGCGCCTGGTTACGTCCGTGGGTGAAGAGCGTGGTCTCGTCCCCACCCGTGCGCGGCACGGAGACCACCCGGTACGGCGCGGAGGACGCCTGACCGGAGGCGCGGCCGACGATCAACCGGTCGCCGACGACGCCGAGCAGGACGTCGCCCTCGTTGTACGGGAGATCGGCCGTGGTGGTCAGGGGCAGCGGACCCGACGCGTCGGCACCCCCCTTGGCGTAGAAGCGCGCCTTGCCGTCCTCGGCCCACTCCACGACCTCGGTCGGACTGTGAACGGTGGACACCGGCTGAGCGGTCGCGTCGGAGGTGGGCGTGCGGACCTGCGCCGAGGCGAGGTCGATCCAGGCCGAGCGGGAGACGCCGCCCACCTCGTACGTGGCGAGGACGCCGTCCGCGTCCCCGGTCACCGCCTTGGCGGGCGGCAGCGCGCCCTCCGGCCAGCCGGTCACCGGCGTGACCTGCACGGAGCCGTTCACCAGCCGGAGCAGATGCCACGCGCGCGGGGCGGTCGTGGTGGCCTGGGTGAAGGTGACCACGGTGGACCCGAAGACACCGACGTACCGGTGACCGCTCGGGATGTCGAGGTAACTGACGCTGTCCGTGGCCATGTTCACCAGCCGGACCGAGTCCGACGTAGGCGTCCAGTCGGCCAAGTACGTCGCGAAGCCGTCGAAACCGGCGCCGTACGTGCCGTCGGCCTCCGGGCCCTCCTGGTGCGTGGAGATCGGCGTGGAGACACCCGCGTAGGTGCTCCAGGAATGTCCGACGCCCTGCTCGTAGCGCAGGTAGCCGGTGGGGCCCGCGACGAGCGGGACGACGGTGCGCGGCTGTGATGCGACGGCCGCGGGGAAGACGACTCCGTCGCCCTCGGCCGCGGTGGCCGTGAGCGCGAAGGGGCCGATGCCGGCGACAAGGGTCACCGCGGCCACGGCTGCGATGGAATGACGTACGAGAGCGCTTCGAGGCACTCGGGTCCCTCCCCGGGATGCATAAGAGAGGCATGGGGGAAACGGGTGCCCGTGCTGAACAGCAGTGTGTGAAGCCCCCCCGGGCCGCACCCGCCCCCATGCAAGTTGGCTGACTTTAACAGCAGCCCCACCAGCAACGGAAGGAATTTCGAACCCGTTCAACGCGACAGGGCCCGTACGCCACCGAAGTGTCGTACGGGCCCTGTTTCAGCAGGTCACACAGTGTCAGCCGTTGCGCTTCCAGCGCGGCTTGTCGTCACGGCGGCCGCCGCCGAAGGAGCCGGAGCTCGAACCGGCGCCACCGCGGTGGTCGTCACGGCGGCCGTACGGGCGGTCGCCGGCGCCGGGACGGAAGCCGCTGGAGGGGCGGTCGTCACGGCGGTCACGGTTGAACGGACGGTCGCTGCCACGGTGACCGGCCGGGCGGTCGTCACGGCGGAAGCCGCCACGGTCGCCACCGCGGTCGTCACGGCGGAACCCGCCGCGGTCACCGTCACGGCGCTCGAAGGTACGGCCACCACGGTCGTCCTCGCGGCGGAAGCCGCCACGGTCGCCGCCGCGGTCGTCACGACGCTCGAAGGAACGGCCACCACGGTCGTCACGGCGGTCGTCACGGCGGAACCCGCCACGCTCGCCGCCACGGTCGTCACGACGGAAGCCGCCACGGTCACCACCGCGGTCGTCACGACGCTCGAAGGAACGGCCACCACGGTCGTCACGGCGGTCGTCGCGACGGAACCCGCCACGCTCGCCACCGCGGTCGTCACGGCGGAACCCACCACGGTCACCGTCACGACGGTCGTCGCGGCGGAAGTTGCCACGCTCGTCACGGCGGTCGGACGAGGGACGCTCGTCACGGGAGTCGCGCACCGGCTCGGCCTGCTCCGGCACCGCGGCGATCTCGGCCACCGCGGCCTCGGTCACCTCGGCGACGGCCGCCTCCGGGTCCTCACCGCGCTCACGGGCGGCGCGGGCGACCAGACGGTCGGCCTCCTCGCGCAGCTCGGTCGCACGGCGCTGGACGCGCTCGAGCTGGCGGGTCAGTTCGACGACCTCACGCTCGGCCTGCTTGGCGGCGTTGTTCGCGGAGTCGGCCTGGACCTCGGTCAGCGAACGGGCGCCGGTGATCTCGGCGACCTCCGGGTCGAACGCGCCCGCTCCGCCGACGATGTGACGCGAGGCGTCGACGCCCGCGTCCTCCATCAGCCGGAAGATCTGGCGGCGCTGGTGCGGCAGCGACAGCGACACGACGACACCGGACTTGCCGGCACGGGCCGTACGGCCGGAGCGGTGCAGGTAGTCCTTGTGGTCACCGGCCGGGTCCACGTTCAGGACCAGGTCGATGCCGTCGACGTGGATGCCACGGGCGGCGACGTCGGTCGCGACGAGCGCGTTGACGTAGCCCTTCTTGAAGTCGTCCAGGACGCGGGTACGGGCGCCCTGCGTCATGCCGCCGTGCAGCGCGTCGGCCTTCACACCGGCCTCGCACAGCTGCTCGGCGATGCGGTCGGCGCCAAGCTGGGTGCGGACGAAGATGATCGTGCGGCCCTTGCGGGCGGCGATGGCGGCCGTGACCGGCGCCTTGTCCTTGGGCTTCACGACGAGCACGTGGTGGCTCATGGTCGTGACGTTGCCCTGGGCGCTGTCGACCTCGTGCGTGACCGGGTCGGTCAGGTAGCGCTTGACCAGCGTGCTGATCTCGTTCTCCATGGTGGCGGAGAAGAGCATGCGCTGACCGCCGGCCGGGATCTGGTCGAGCAGCTCGGTGACCTCGGGCAGGAAGCCCAGGTCGGACATCTGGTCGGCCTCGTCGAGGACGGCGACCTGGACGTTCTCCAGGGAGCAGGCGCCACGGTTGATGATGTCGCGCAGGCGGCCCGGGGTGGCGACGAGGACGTCGACACCGCGCTCGAGGGCGTAGATCTGGTTGCCCATGGAGGTACCGCCGCAGACGACCTTCATCTTGAGGCCGAGCACGTCGCCGTAGGGCTGCAGGGCGTCCGCGACCTGCATCGCGAGCTCACGGGTCGGGGTGAGGATGATCGCGCGGGGCTTCTTCTTCTCGGTGTGGCCGCCGGCCAGCGTGGCCAGGGTCGGCAGACCGAAGGAGAGGGTCTTGCCGGAGCCGGTGCGGCCACGGCCGAGGATGTCCTTGCCGGCCAGGGCGTCCGGGATGGTCGCGGCCTGGATCGGGAAGGGCGTGGTCACGCCGTTCTGGGCGAGCTTGCGTACGACGCCCTCGGGGAGACCGAGGTCCGAGAACGTGGTCTGGGGCTCCTCGGGGGCCTCTGCGGCCTCCGCGACAACCGTCTCGACAATCTCGTCGTTCTCGGGCATGACGGCGTGATCAGTGCTGAAAGTGGACATGCGAAATGCGAAACCTTCCGGAGTCTCGGCACGCGCCCAAACTCCGTGAATTCGCAATTCGACCGCCTCGATGCGGTCAGCCACGGCTAGGGAGAGTACGCGCCACGCGGCGCTCTTCTGTTTCGGCGCCGGGCAATGGGATCAAACGATCTACCACCATACGCACCCACCCCCACCAAAGGCAAACCGCGCCTGAGTGACCCCCGGCACACCGCCCTGATCCGAACGAAAGACCCTAGGCAGCGGACCGGCCCGCCCCGTCGCTTGCGCCCGCCCCGTCCGGACGCGGCTGCGGTGACGCGGAGGGTTCGGCCTCCGCGTCGGCCGGCACCACCCGCATCGCACCCGCGTGCACCTCGGGCGCGGAGGAGGCACTCGGCGGGTCCGACGGCTGCGGGGGTGACGGTGGAGGGCTCTCCACCGGCGGCTCCGGCGACTCCGCCGGCGGCATAGACGGCTGCGGCGCGGACGCGGACGGCCCGGCGTCCCCGGGGGGCGCGGACGGCTTCGGCTCCGAGGGCGGCGGGGCGGCCGGGGAGGGCCCGGCACCGGGGGAGGCCGAACCGCTCGGTGCGGGCGAGGCGCTCCCGCCCTTCGCGTCGGGGCCTTGGGAGGAGTCCCCGCCGCCGCCTGCCTGCCGCCCGTGTCCGCCCGGGAGCACGTGTCCGCCGTCCGGCTCCGCCCCGGTCCCGCGCCGCTCCGCGGACGAGCTGGGCGAGGGTTTCGACCCGCCGTCGTCGCTCACGCTCATACAGCCTGCCGAGGCCAGGACCGCCATGGAGGCGGCGATCCAGACGGCCGTTCGGCCGGGGGCTGACAACTGGCGCACGGGGGCACCTCCGGGGCAGGGGACGCTGGTTTCCCTGACCAACTCCCGTCACCCCGCAAGGGACACGCCCGGGATCCCGCCGTGGCGAGTACCGGCTCGACGGGTCACGCGGTGAGGGCGCGCGCCAACTCCAGCCCGAGGAACACCGATCCGAGCCCGACCAGCACCGAGGCGGCCGCATTCGCCACGGCCAGGAACCGCCGTCCCCGCTCGGCCAGCCGCAGGGTCTCGTACGAGAACGTGGAGTAGGTCGTCAACGCCCCGCACAGGCCCGTGCCGAGCAGCGCGTACGCCGGCGAGGACACCGACGCCCCCGCCACGGCGCCGAGGACCAGACTTCCCGCGGCGTTCACCACGAACGTCCCCCATGGGAACACCGAGTCGTGGCGGGCCTGCACCGCGCGGTCGGTCAGGTACCGCAGGGGCGCGCCGACCGCGGCGCCCACGACCACCAGCAGCCAGTTCACGGCGCCGCCGTCCGGTTCAGCGCCGCCCGCGTCGCCGAGGCCCCCAGCCACACCGCGCCCATCGCCCCGGCGAGCGTGCCGCCCGCGTACGCGAGCGCGATGCCGGCCTCCTCACGTTCCAACAGGCCCGAGAAGTCGAGGGCGTACGTGGAGAACGTCGTGAAACCGCCGAGCACGCCGACCCCGAGGAAGGGCCGCACCAGCGCGGGCGCCGTTCGGCCTCCCTCGCTGACGAGCACCATGAGCACCCCGATCAGGGCGCAGCCGGCCACGTTGACCCAGAAGAGCGCCCACGGGAACGTGCCCTCGGGTGACGGCCACAGCAGGGTCGCGCCGTGGCGCGCGCAGGCGCCGACCGCGCCACCCGCCGAAATCGCGGCGAGCACCGGCCACTTGTGCACGCCGGCCGTCTCCGCCCGCTGGGCGGGTACGTGGAGGTCGACGTCCGGGTCGATGGCCTCCGCGTCGCCGACGGGGTCGGCGCCGGAGGTCACCCGTACCCCAGCTCGTGCAGACGCTCGTCGTCGATCCCGAAGTGGTGCGCGATCTCGTGCACCACGGTGATCTCGGTCTCCGCGACGACGTCCTCACGGGACTCGCACATCCGCAGCGTCGGCCCCCGGTAGATGGTGATGCGGTCGGGCAGCACGCCCGCGTACCACTCCCCGCGGTCGGTCAGCGGAGTCCCCTCGTAGAGGCCGAGCAGGTCGGGGTCGTCCGAGGCGGGCTCGTCCTCCACGAACACGGCGACGTTGTCCATCAGCCGCGTCAGTTCGGGCGGGATCCTGTCCAGGGCCTCGGAGACCAGTTCTTCGAACTCCTCGCGCGTCATCTCCAGCACCCGGCCATTGTCACGTACGCCGTGCGGGTGGTCCCCCCGGCATGGCCGCGCGCCGGTGTGGGCATACGGGACCAATGGCCCGCCAAGCCCAGGAACCGCACCGCTCGCCCACGTCGTCCCCGTCGATCCCCGCCGCCTTGAACCGACTCCTCCGCCGCCTGCGCAAACGTGGCGCGCCCGCCGGACGGGCCCCCGTCCCCGCGCTCGGCCCGGCCCCCCGGCCCTGGATCAGGGCGCTGGGTCTGACCGCCGTCGTCCTGGTCGGCGCCTGGCTGGGGCTGCTGATCGTCGGGAACGTCCGTACGCCGGTCGGCCCCATGGACACGACGATGACCCTGCGGCCGTCCCTGAACGGCGGAACGAAGATCAACGTTTCTCCGCTGGGCGCGCTGGAGCTCGACTCGCACACCGCACCGGTGCGTCTCGACGTCGACGTGGACCGCCTGGACCCGGTCCGCTCCCAGGCCCTGGTGGAACGTCCGGAGCTGATCTCCGGCCTCCAGGACGAGATCACCCACGACGTCCAGGACGGCACCGCCGAGCTGGCCTTCCGGTCCTGTGTCGCCGTCGTCTCCGGAGCCACCGCGCTCGGCCTCGCCGTCTACCGCCGCCCGCGCCGGGCGCTGGCTGCGGGCGGCCTCGCCCTGGCCCTGCTGGCGGCGTCCGGCGTCAGCGCGTACGCCACCTGGAACCCGAAGTCCGTCCTTGAACCCAAGTTCTCCGGCCTGCTCACGTCCGCGCCGTCCGTCGTCGGCAACGCCCGCTCGATCGTCACCGAATTCGGTATCTACCAGGAGGAGTTGGCGCGGCTCGTCACCAACGTCACCAAGCTGTACGAGGCGACCTCCACGCTCCCCGCCTACCAGCCCGACCCGGGCACGATGCGGGTGCTGCACGTCTCCGACATCCACCTCAACCCGGCGGCCTGGCACATCATCGCGTCGCTCGTCGAGCAGTACGACATCGACGTGATCATCGACTCCGGCGACACGATGGACCACGGCTCCGCCGCCGAGAACGGCTTCCTCGACCCGATCTCCGACCTGGGCGCGCCGTACGTCTGGGTGCGCGGCAACCACGACTCGCACACCACCCAGGAGTATCTGGAAGGCCTCGAGAACGTGCACGTCCTCGACGACGGTGAGGCCGTGAGCGTGGCGGGGCTGCGCATCGCCGGCAGCGGCGACCCGCAGTTCACCCCCGACCGGTCGGTGGTCGCGCAGGGCGACCCCGCCGAGCGGATGACAGGCATCCGCCTCGCCTCCGCGCTGCGCGACCAGGAGGCCGCGGGCACGCCCGTCGACATCGCCGTCGCCCACAACCCGGTCGCTGCCCGCGAGACCGACGGAACGGTCCCCCTCGTCCTGGCGGGCCACGTGCACCGGCGCCACACCGAGCTCCTCGAGCACGGCACCCGGCTGAAGATCGAGGGCTCCACGGGCGGCGGCGGCCTGCGCGCGGTCCAGAACGTGAAGCCGGAGAAGGTGCGCGCCTCCGTCCTCTACCTGGACCGGACCACCCGCCGGATGCAGGCGTGGGACGAGATCACCCTGGGCGGTCTCGGACTGACGACGGCCGAGGTCAGCCGCCACCTCGCGGAGGACCCGACGGCGGAGCCCTCGCCCACGGGATCGCCGTCGGGAACCCCCTCCGGCACGCCCTCCCCCGGCACGCCGAGCCCCTCCCCGTAAACCGTTTTGGCGATAGCTCCCCGCATCCCATATGCTTCTCACGTCCCCGACGCGCTGAGAAGCGCCCAGGCGGGCCCTTAGCCCTCATCGTCTAGTGGCCCAGGACGCCGCCCTTTCAAGGCGGTAGCACGGGTTCGAATCCCGTTGGGGGCACGCTTTACCGTGTGCGAGACTTGGTCTCGCACATAGCTTGGTCCTGTGGAGCAGTTTGGAGTGCTCGCCACCCTGTCAAGGTGGAGGCCGCGGGTTCAAATCCCGTCAGGACCGCTGAAGCTCGAAAGAGCTTCGTGGCTGGGTAGCTCAGTTGGTACGAGCGATCGCCTGAAAAGCGATAGGTCGCCGGTTCGACCCCGGCCCCAGCCACCATCAGACGGCCCCGGCTCTTCGAGCCGGGGCCGTTGTCGTGCTCAAGGACGCCCAGGGACGTCGTCCCGCGCCGCAAGGGCCCGCCCGGGCCGGGCGAGCCCCCGCACGTCAGGCGCGCTCGCGGTCAGCGCGGCCGGCCCGGAGGCGGACGGCCACGATCACGGCGGTCGCCGTCACCACCAGCACCAGCAGCGCCCAGTCGGGGATCGCGCCGCCGATGCCCGACGCCCACTGCTCGACGGCGAACGAGTCGTCGACCGAGAGCAGTCCGGGCAGGGCCGTGGTGCCGTCGAAGGCCAGGAACAGCGTGCCCAGCACGACGAAGAACAGCCCCGAGAGCAGCGACGTCGTGTGCAGCTCGAAGCGGCCCGCCCGCAGCGCCCGGCCGCGCAGCCACCGGCGGCGGCCCAGATCGAACCGGTCCCACAGCAACGCGAGGACGAAGAGCGGGACCGCCATGCCGAGGGCGTAGACGGCGAGGAGCAGACCGCCGTAGACCGGGCTGCCGCTGACCGTCGCCACCGTCAGCACGCTGCCCAGGATCGGTCCCGCGCAGAACCCGGCCAGGCCGTAGACCAGGCCGAGCGCGTACACGGACACCGCTGTCGTCGGGCGGATACGGCCGGACACCGAAGCGATACGGCGAGAGGCGAAACCCATGCCGAGGATCTGCGCGACCCCGAGCGCGACGATCAGCCATCCGCCGGCCAGGACGAGCAGATCACGATGGCCGTAGAACAGCCGGCCCGCGTACGACCCCGCCGCGCCCAGCGGGACGAGGGTGGTGGCCAGGCCCGCGTAGAAGATTCCCGTGCGGGCCAGCAGCCGGCCGGCCGAGTCGACGGAGTAGGCGAAGAAGGCGGGGAGGAGCAGTGCGCTGCAGGGGCTCACCAGCGCCAGCAGACCGCCGAGGAAGGCGGCCAGATAGCCGATGTCGCTCACCGGCCGTTCCCGTCCGCGGTCTGCTTCGCCGCCTCGATCGCCTCGGTGAACGTCGCCATCGGCTGGGCGCCCGCGACGGGCCGCCCGTTGATCAGGAAGGACGGGGTGGACGTCGCACCCAGCCCGTACGCCTCCTCCTGGTCCTTCTTCACGGCCTGCCGCGCCGCGTCACTGTCGACGTCCTGTGTGAACCGTCCGAGATCGGCCACTCCCGCCTCACGCGCCAGAGCGTCGAGCCGGTCCTTGCCGAAGCCCTTCTCCTTGGCGCCCTCCGCGTACGCGGCCGCGTGGAACTCCCAGAAGCGGCCCTGCCGGCCCGCCGCCCAGGCGGCGCGTGCCGCGGCCTCCGACTCCTCGCCGAAGATCGGGAAGTTGCGCCACTCGATACGCAGGGTCCCGTCCTCGACGTACTTCTTGATGAGCTCCGGCTCGGTGTCGCGGGCGAACTTCCCGCAGTACCCGCACTGGAAGTCCGCGTACTCGATCATGACGACGGGCGCGTCGGCGCGGCCCACCGCCAGCGGGTCCGCGGCGTCGCGGCGGGCGAGCCTCTCGAGCCCCGGAAGGGCGCCGTCCCGCGGGTCGGCGGAGACATCGGCCACGGCGGAGGAACCACCGGCCGGCGCGTCCGGCTTGGTGGCGGTGTACGACGCGAACCCGAGCAGCAGCGCGGCGACGAGGACGCCCGCGCCGATGGCGAGGGGCTTGCGGGAAGGGGAGGAAGACATGGTGGTGCTCCTGGGCGAAGGTCCGGCGGACTGACGGTGGGAAGGGCCGCCGGGCCTAGACGCGCAGGACGGAGAGGGCGACCGGGGTGGGCGGCGCCGCCGGCGGCGGCGCGGGCAGCGGCGACTCGTCGAGGAAGGCCCGGTCGGGCAGCAGCGCCCCGGGGCCACCGGGACCGCCGGCCTGGTGCAGCGCGGGCAGCAGCTCGTACGGGGAGCTGCCGCGCGGGGGCGTCCCCGGGTGGGCGCCCCTGTCGTCGTCATCGCCGCCCCGGCCGCATCCCGGGGTCTGCGCGGGAGCGGCCACCGGCCCGGCCATGGAAACGGGCGCGGGGTCCGGCCCGGCCATGGAATCGGGCGCGGGGTCCGGCCCGGCGACGGAGAGTGGCGCTGCGTCCGGCCCGGCGCCAGAGACCGGAGCGGGGTCCACCGCCGCGGCCGCCGTGCCCATGCACCCGAGCAGCGCTCCCAGCAGGCCGAACAGCAGGCTCGCGGACACCACGAGGCGGTGCCGGCGGTCGCGGCCGATCAGCATGGACGCGCTGTCCCTTCGGGTAGGGCGGGGGCGGATTCGCTCCATACTGCACCAGGCTGCGCGTGAAATGAGTTCGCCAGTGGTTTCCCGGGGGTGCGATCCTGGAGTTCGTATGTCTACTTCCTTCGCCGACCTTCAGACCCTGCTGGCCGGGGCGTCGCTGCGCGACGCCCACCGGCTCGGCCGCCGTCTCGAAGGCGCCCGCCGCATCCGTAAGCCCGAGGCTCGGCAGGCCGTGCTGGACGAGATCGCCGCGGAGGCGGAGAAGTCCGCGGCCCGCACCGCCCTCCGGGCCGGCCGCATGCCCGAGGTCTCGTACCCGGAGCAGCTTCCGGTCAGCCAGAAGAAGGACACGATCCTGGAGGCGATACGGGACCACCAGGTCGTGATCGTCGCGGGTGAGACCGGCTCCGGCAAGACGACCCAGATCCCGAAGATCTGTCTGGAACTGGGCCGTGGCGTGCGCGGCATGATCGGCCACACGCAGCCCCGCCGTATCGCCGCCCGCACGGTCGCGGAGCGGGTCGCGGAGGAGCTGGACACCCCGCTCGGCGAGGCCGTCGGCTGGAAGGTCCGCTTCACCGACCAGGTGAACCAGGACGCCACGTTCGTGAAGCTCATGACGGACGGCATCCTGCTCGCCGAGATCCAGACCGACCGCGAGCTGCGCGCCTACGACACGATCATCATCGACGAGGCCCACGAGCGGTCGCTCAACATCGACTTCCTGCTCGGCTACCTGGCACAGCTGCTGCCCAGGCGTCCCGATCTCAAGGTCGTGATCACGTCCGCGACGATCGACCCCGAGCGCTTCTCCCGGCACTTCGGTGACGCCCCGATCGTCGAGGTCAGCGGCCGTACGTATCCCGTCGAGGTCCGTTACCGCCCGCTGCTCGAAGAGGACGGCGAGGAGAGCGACCGCGACCAGATCACGGCGATCACCGACGCGGTGGAGGAGCTGATGGGCGAGGGGAAGGGCGACATCCTCGTCTTCCTCTCCGGCGAGCGCGAGATCCGCGACACCGCGGAGGCGCTCAACAAGAAGCAGTACCGCTTCACCGAGGTGCTCCCCCTCTACGCCCGGCTCTCGCACGCCGAGCAGCACCGCGTCTTCCAGCAGCACACCGGCCGCCGGATCGTCCTCGCCACCAACGTCGCGGAGACGTCGCTGACCGTCCCCGGGATCAAGTACGTGATCGATCCGGGGACCGCCCGTATCTCCCGCTACAGCCATCGCACGAAGGTGCAGCGGCTGCCCATCGAGGCGATCAGCCAGGCCAGCGCCAACCAGCGCAAGGGCCGCTGCGGCCGTACGTCGGACGGCATCTGTATCCGGCTGTACTCGGAGGACGACTTCAACGCCCGGCCCGAGTTCACGGACGCGGAGATCCTCCGTACGAACCTGGCGTCGGTCATCCTCCAGATGACGGCGGCCGGACTCGGCGACATCGAGAAGTTCCCGTTCATCGACCCGCCGGACCACCGCAACATCCGCGACGGTGTCCAGCTCCTCCAGGAACTGGGCGCGTTCGATCCGGCGCAGAAGGATCCGCGCAAGAAGCTGACGGAGATGGGCCGCAAGCTCTCCCAGCTGCCGGTCGACCCCCGGCTCGCCCGCATGGTCGTCGAGGCCGACAAGAACGGCTGTGTGCGCGAGGTCATGGTGATCGCGGCCGCCCTGTCGATCCAGGACCCGCGCGAGCGGCCGGCGGAGAAGCAGACCCAGGCCGACCAGCAGCACGCCCGCTTCAAGGACGAGACGAGCGACTTCCTCGCCTTCCTCAACCTGTGGCGCTATGTCCGCGAGCAGCAGAAGGAGCGCGGCTCCTCCAGCTTCCGCCGGATGTGCAAGCAGGAGTACCTGAACTTCCTGCGGATCCGGGAGTGGCAGGACATCTACTCCCAGCTGCGCACGGTCGCCAAGCAGATGGGCATCCATCTGAACGATGACGACGCGCCCGAGCAGTCCGTCCACGTCTCGCTGCTCGCGGGTCTGCTGTCGCACGTCGGCATGAAGGACGTGAAGGAGACCGGGGGCGAGAGCGGGAGGAGTACGGGGAAGAACGAGTACCTGGGCGCCCGCGGCGCCAAGTTCGCGATCTTCCCCGGCTCGGCCCTCTTCAAGAAGCCGCCGCGGTTCGTGATGTCCGCCGAGCTGGTGGAGACGTCCCGCCTGTGGGCGCGGGTCAACGCGAGGATCGAGCCGGAGTGGATCGAGCCGCTCGCACAGCATTTGCTGAAGCGTACGTACAGCGAACCGCACTGGGAGAAGGACGCGGCCGCGGTGATGGCGTACGAGAAGGTGACGCTCTACGGCGTGCCGATCGTCGCCCAGCGGAAGGTGAACTACGGGCGGATCGACCCGGAGGTCTCGCGTGACCTCTTCATCCGCAACGCGCTGGTCGAGGGCGACTGGCGCACGCACCACAAGTTCTTCGCGGACAACCGCCGGCTGCTGACCGAGGTCGAGGAGCTGGAGCACCGCGCCCGCCGCCGCGACATCCTGGTGGACGACGAGACCCTCTTCGACTTCTACGACCAGCGGGTGCCCGAACACGTCGTGTCCGGCGCGCACTTCGACTCCTGGTGGAAGCACAAACGCCGCGAGCAGCCCGACCTGCTCGACTTCGAGCGCGAGATGCTCATCAACGAGAAGGCGGGTGCGGTCACCAAGGACGACTACCCGGACTCGTGGCGGCAGGGCCGGCTGAAGTTCCGGGTGACGTACCAGTTCGAACCGGGCGCGGACGCGGACGGTGTCACCGTGCACATCCCGCTGCAGGTGTTGAACCAGGTGACCGACGAGGGCTTCGACTGGCAGATCCCGGGCCTGCGCGAGGAGGTGGTCACCGAGCTGATCCGTTCGCTGCCGAAACCGGTCCGCCGTCACTACGTGCCCGCGCCGAAC
The DNA here is from genome assembly GCF_040677245.1 of Streptomyces kurssanovii. NCBI lineage: Bacteria > Bacillati > Actinomycetota > Actinomycetes > Kitasatosporales > Streptomycetaceae > Streptomyces > Streptomyces kurssanovii. The sequence continues at coordinate 31,913 of NZ_JBFAQK010000042.1, read as the reverse complement.
TACGCGAAGGCGTTCCTGGCCAGGGCCGTGCCGCTCCAGGAGCCGCTGCCGGTCACGCTCGCGCGCGAGCTGAAGCGGATGGTCGGGGTGCCGGTCACGGCGGACGACTTCGATCTCTCCCGTGTGCCCGACCACTTGAAGATCACGTTCCGGATCGTCGACGAGCGCCGTAAGAAGCTCGCCGAGGACAAGGACCTGGAGGCTCTTCGGCTCCAGCTGAAGCCGAAGGCCCGCCAGGCGCTCTCCCAGGCCGCCGCGTCCTCCAGCCCCTCCGGCGGATCCCTGGAGCGCACCGGCCTCACGGACTGGACGATCGGCACGCTCTCGAAGGTCTTCGAGACGCGGCGCGCGGGCCAGCCGGTCAAGGCGTTCCCCGCCCTGGTCGACGAGGGCGGCTCCGTAGCCGTACGGCTCTTCGACACCGAGGCGGAGCAGGCGCAGGCGATGTGGCGCGGCACCCGTCGTCTGATCATGCTCAACATCCCGGTGAATCCCGCCAAGTTCGCCTCCGACAAGCTGACGAACCAGCAGAAGCTGGCCCTCTCCCGCAATCCGCACGGCTCGGTCCAGGCGCTCTTCGAGGACTGTGCCCTGGCCGCGGCCGACCGCCTGATCGCGGAGCACGGCGGGCCGGCGTGGGACGAGGAATCGTTCCGGAAGCTGTTCGACAAGGTGCGGGCCGACCTCGTCGACCTGACCGTCCGCACGATCGACCAGGTGCAGCAGATCCTGGCGGCCTGGCAGGCCTGTGAGCGCCGCCTGAAGGCCACGAACAGCCTGGTGCTCGTCAACAACGTCCAGGACGTACGGAAGCAGCTGGCGGCCCTTGTGCCGGCCGGCTTCGTGACCCGCACCGGGCTGCGCAGGCTGCCCGACCTGATGCGCTACCTGGTGGCCGTGGACCGCCGCCTCCAGCAGATGCCCACGGCCGTCCAGCGCGACACCACGCGCATGGAGAAGGTCCACGAGATGCAGGACGAGTACGCCTGGCTGCTCGAGCAGCTGCCGCAGGGCCGGCCGGTGCCGCAGGAGGTCCTGGACATCCGCTGGATGATCGAGGAGCTGCGGGTGAGCTACTTCGCGCACGCGCTGGGCACGGCGTACCCGGTTTCCGACAAGCGGATCGTGAAGGCCATCGACGCGGCCGCGCCGTGACGGGCCGGTCGCCGGGAGTGAGTTCGACCTGATGGTCGCACCTGCTGTACAGTCTCTCTCGCAGCCAAGGGAGCAAGTACCGGCTGCGAAACCTGGTCCTGTGGAGCAGTTTGGAGTGCTCGCCACCCTGTCAAGGTGGAGGCCGCGGGTTCAAATCCCGTCAGGACCGCGCGATATGACGAAGGCCCGCATCATTCGATGCGGGCCTTCGTCGTGCCCGGGCGTCTTGACGGCGTCATCTGCCACGGGTACCCAGTCACTAGGGTCTTTCGTTCGGATCCGGCCCGAGCCGGACGAGGCGCCCAAGAGGACGGCACACACCCGGAGGTGACGTGCATGGCGGCGTCCACAGCAAGGCGGTACGAGACCCGGGCGCTCCTGCGCGCCCATCTGTCCGCCGCATCCGGCTATCGGCACCTCACAAGGTCCTGTCCCATCTGCCATCGCCTCCTGCGGCTCGCCATGGAGCGCCCCGACGAGGAGCCCTCCGGGGCCGGGCAGACACAGCCGCCCGCCACCAGGCCGCCGGCGGAGGCGCCGAACGGCCCACCGGCCGAGGACAAAGGTCCCACCAAGGAGTGACCAACAGCCGCCCTGGCGCGCCTGTTTCCGTGACAGGCTGGAGTTTGGCAAGAGGCGTGCGGTGTGACGGGAGTCACCGAACGGGTTTTCAGAACCCTTCCTTTTAACCCCTCCCTACACCCGTCCCATTTAATATGTGCCATTGCACTCTCCCCGGGGCCGTCCGGCACAGGTTGGCACAAGGCGCCCCGGGCGCTCCTCCGGGCACAAAAAAAATCGCGCTGGACCCGGCGGAGTCCAGCGCGATCGATGACGAAGGTCTCTGTTGGGGCAGAGCGCCGTCACATGGAGCTAGGGGTGGGTTCTCCGAGGTGGGGGCCCCGGAAATGCCCGGTCTTACAGGGGTGTTCAGGCCTCGCTGCGCTGCTGCGGGATACCCGCAAGCAGTGCGCGGACCTCTGCCTCGCGGTACCGGCGATGTCCTCCGAGCGTGCGGATGGACGTGAGCTTGCCTGCCTTGGCCCAGCGGGTAACCGTCTTCGGGTCCACGCGGAACATGGTGGCGACCTCAGCCGGGGTCAGCAGCGGCTCGGCATCAGGGGTGCGAGCGGTCATGAGCGGCCTCCTCGGGAGAACCGAACCTTCTCGGTTCTTTCCTCTAAATTCTGCACCTTGACCCGCGTTGCCCGAAATGGCAGACGCGGGCCGAGTCGGTTATAGGACGAACGGCTTGTCCTCGGCACTACAACTACACCATCTGTCCAGCGACGTCGGCCAAACCGATGGAATTGCCCTCTCAGGTGTCCATCAGCGGCCGAAGCCCGATGGACCATGCCATAACGGACAGTCACGTCACAGTAACGATCAGTCACAGAGCGATCAGGAGTCGCCAGACCCCCCATAGCGTGCAATGCTGAGCATTCCGCCCTTACTTGGACGGAAGGAACCCTCCCCGGACTCCTTGTCCTATTTTGACACGAGGGTAGGTGATGGGCGCAAGGGCGCGGTTAGTGCCGTCCGTCACGCTTGGGGGGCAAGTGCCCGGATCGGGACCTACGTCCTGTACGCAGCGCACCCCCGACAACGAAGTCGGCCTTCAGTTGGCGAACTGACGGTCCCTGACGGCCCGCCAGCGATCTGTCAGCCGCTCGTACGCCCGCGCCGCTCCCTCGCCGTCGCCGGCCCGCAGTGCCGCGATCCCCTCCGCCACATCGGCCGCGGAACGGTCCTGCGCCAGCTGTCCGTCCGGCAGCGCGTGCACCAGGCCCCCGTAGTCCAGCTCCACCAGCGACCGCGGGTGGAACTCCTCGAGCCAGCGGCCGACGTCCAGCAGTCCGTCGGTCAGCGGGCCCTCGTCGATCGTCTCGCGCAGCGTCCGCAGCGCCCGTGCGACCCGCCTGCGCGCCTGGACCATCGGCGTCCGGTACCGCAGCACGGGCGCGGCCGTACCGGCCGCCTCGTACTCACGCTCCTCGTCGGCGAAGAGCGTGAACCAGCCGACCGGTACATGCCAGACCGCCGTCCTGATCCACGGCCGCGCGTCCGGGTTCCGCGCGCGCCACTCCTCGAAGTCCGCCGCCGCCTGGTCCCGCACGACCTGCGGCAGCGCCGCGTCCAGCAGCTGCGCCGGCAGCTGCTCCGGCAGCTCCTCCAGGGCCAGCCAGCCGCGCAGCCGGGTCCGCCAGGGACAGACGCAGACCACTCCGTCGACGTCCGCCACGAACGCGTCGGCGCTCTCGTGGACCGGCACCGGGACGGGCGGCGTCGGCAGCAAGTCGGCCAGCGAACGGCGCAGTTCGTCCTGGGCGGTCGGTGTGGCGTCCCTGCGGGCGTAACGGGCCCAGTGGCCGCGTTCCGGCTCGGGGAAGGCCGCCAGCGGCTCGTAGATCCGAAGATAGGACGCGTAAGGGACAAGAACCGAGGACAGCGCTGGCATGCCGCGAATCCTTCCACGCCGGTACCCCGCGAGAGGGTGATCCTCGGCACTGCGTCGGATCTACGCACGCGTAGGACTTACCCTCTTGCCCAACCGGTCCTTCCCCGCGTCTGCCCAGCCAAAAGCGACGGTCAGGCCCCCGAGGACGGACCGTCTCCGCCGCTTCGTACTTGGGAGTCACCACCGTGACCGATGTGACCGGCGCCAATGCCGACGTACTGCACACCCTGTTCCGATCGGAGCAGGGGGGCCACGAGCAAGTCGTGCTGTGCCAGGACCGCGCCAGTGGCCTGAAGGCTGTCATCGCCATCCACTCCACCGCCCTGGGCCCGGCCCTCGGCGGCACCCGCTTCTACCCGTACGCGTCCGACGAAGAGGCCGTCGCCGACGCGCTGAACCTCTCCCGGGGCATGTCGTACAAGAACGCCATGGCCGGCCTCGAGCACGGCGGCGGCAAGGCCGTGATCATCGGCGATCCCGAGCAGATCAAGTCCGAGGAACTGCTGCTGGCCTACGGCCGGTTCGTCGACTCCCTCGGCGGCCGCTACGTGACCGCCTGCGATGTCGGCACCTACGTCGCGGACATGGACGTCGTCGCACGTGAGAGCCGCTGGGTGACCGGCCGCTCCCCCGAGAACGGCGGCGCGGGCGACTCGTCCGTGCTGACCGCGTACGGCGTCTTCCAGGGCATGCGGGCCTCGGCCGAGCACCTGTGGGGCGAGCCGACGCTGCGCGGCCGCAAGGTCGGCGTGGCGGGGGTCGGCAAGGTGGGCCACCACCTGGTCGACCACCTGGTCTCCGACGGGGCCGAGGTCGTGATCACGGACGTCCGCGAGGACTCGGTACGCCGGATCCTCGACCGGCACCCCCAGGTGACCGCCGTCGCCGACACGGCCACCCTGATCCGCACCGAGGGCCTGGACGTCTACGCCCCCTGCGCGCTGGGCGGCGCCCTGAACGACGCGACCGTCCCCGTCCTGACGGCGAAGGTCGTCTGCGGCGCGGCCAACAACCAGCTCGCGCACCCGGGTGTGGAGAAGGACCTCGCGGACCGCGGCATCCTCTACGCGCCCGACTACGTGGTGAACGCCGGCGGCGTCATCCAGGTCGCCGACGAACTGCACGGCTTCGACTTCGACCGCTGCAAGGCGAAGGCGTCCAAGATCTTCGACACCACGCTGGCAATATTCGCACGTGCGAAGGAAGACGGTATTCCGCCGGCTGCGGCGGCCGACCGGATCGCCGAGCACCGCATGGCGGAGGCGCGCGGTCGCTGACCGTGCCCGCCCGGCCCGCCGGCCTCGGGGAGACAAGACTCACCCCGGTCGGCGGGTCGACCGCCGGGAAGAGGTTAAAATCGCAGTTGACCAGCGAGGATTGGGTACCTTGCTGGTCCTGCCAAGTGGCACGTGATGCGGGCGGCGTACCGTATGGCCGCGGAAGCAGGTACCGTTGAAGCCCTACGGACCGGTCTCTCCACGGAGAGCCCGTTCCGACTCATGAACGCGTGTCAAGACTCTGGGGCCGTCGAGCCCCGTCACCGAGGGGGTCGAGCCATGGGGCGCGGCCGGGCCAAGGCCAAGCAGACAAAGGTCGCCCGCCAGCTGAAGTACAACAGCGGCGGGACTGACCTGTCGCGTCTGGCCAACGAGCTGGGCGCTTCGACTTCGAGTCAGCCTCCGAACGGCGAGCCGTTCGAGGACGACGACGAGGAAGACGACCCGTACGCACAGTACGCGGATCTGTACAACGACGACGAGGACGAGGACGAAGAGTCCGGTCCGTCGTCGCAACAGCGCCGCGGCGCTTGACGCTGCACCGACACTGACCCGGTCCAGGGGTGACCCCGGACCGGGTTCTGTGCTGTCGGCTCGCGCCGACCGCCGGACGGCGGTCGCTACGCGTACGTCCCGGTCAGCTCCGCACCCGTGTGCCGGTCGCTGTCGCGGTCGACGACGGTCCCGGCCACCCACGCGTCGACACCGCGGTCGGCGAGTGTGGTCAGCGCCACGTCGACGGACTCCTGCGGCACGACGGCCATCATGCCGACGCCCATGTTGAGCGTCTTCTCCAGCTCGAGCTGCTCGACCTGCCCGGCCTTGCCGACAAGATCGAACACCGCTCCGGGCGTCCAGGTCGAACGGTCGACGACCGCGTGCAGCGAGTCGGGGAAGACCCGCGCCAGGTTGTTCGCGAGACCGCCGCCGGTGATGTGGCTGAACGCGTGCACCTCGGTGGTCCGGGTGAGCGCCAGGCAGTCCAGCGAGTAGATCTTGGTGGGCTCGAGCAGCTCCTCGCCCAGCGTCCGGCCGAGCTCCTCGACCTGCTGGTCCAGCGACATCTTCGCCCGGTCGAACAGCACGTGCCGGACCAGCGAGTACCCGTTGGAGTGAAGCCCGGAAGACGCCATCGCGATGACCGCGTCACCCTTACGGATGCGCTCCGGACCGAGCAGCCGGTCCGCCTCGACCACACCGGTACCGGCACCCGCGACGTCGAAGTCGTCGGGGCCGAGCAGGCCGGGGTGCTCCGCGGTCTCGCCGCCGACCAGGGCGGTGCCGGCGAGCACGCAGCCCTCCGCGATGCCCTTGACGATCCCCGCGACCCGCTCCGGGTGGACCTTGCCGACGCAGATGTAGTCGGTCATGAAGAGCGGCTCCGCGCCGCACACCACGATGTCGTCCATGACCATGGCCACCAGGTCGTGGCCGATCGTGTCGTAGACACCCATCTGGCGGGCGATGTCGACCTTGGTGCCGACGCCGTCGGTGGCGGAGGCGAGCAGCGGACGCTCGTAGCGCTTGAGGGCGGAGGCGTCGAAGAGGCCGGCGAAACCGCCGAGGCCGCCGAGGCCCGCGACCTCGGGGCGCTGCGTCTTCTTCACCCACTCCTTCATCAGCTCCACCGCGCGGTCGCCCGCCTCGATGTCGACGCCCGCTGCCGCGTAGCTGGCACCGGTGCCCGCGTGCGGAGCACGCTCGGAAGATTCAGCAGACATGCTGGAGAACTTTCGTGTCGTACTGCAGGGGGATCACGGACGACGGAGCGCGTCGGCGGCGTCGGAGCCGCCCGCCAGCTCGGTCTCCAGAAGCTGCTTGCCGAGCAGCTCGGGGTCGGGCAGCTCCATCGGGTACTCGCCGTCGAAGCAGGCACGGCAGAGGTTCGGCTTGGCGATCGTGGTCGCCTCGATCATGCCGTCGATGGAGATGTACGACAGGGAGTCGGCCCCGAGCGAGGTGCCGATCTCGTCGATCGTCATGCCGTTGGCGATGAGCTCCGCGCGGGTCGCGAAGTCGATCCCGAAGAAGCAGGGCCACTTCACCGGCGGGGACGAGATCCGGATGTGGACCTCGGCCGCTCCTGCCTCGCGGAGCATCTTGACCAGGGCCCGCTGGGTGTTGCCCCGGACGATCGAGTCGTCCACGACGACCAGCCGCTTGCCCCGGATGACTTCCTTGAGCGGGTTCAGCTTGAGGCGGATGCCCAGCTGGCGGATGGTCTGCGAGGGCTGGATGAAGGTGCGGCCGACATAGGCGTTCTTCACCAGGCCGGAGCCGTACGGGATACCGCTGGCCTCTGCGTAGCCGATGGCCGCGGGCGTGCCGGACTCCGGCGTCGCTATGACCAGGTCGGCGTCGACCGGGGCTTCCTTGGCCAGTTTCCTGCCCATCTCCACACGGGAGAGGTAGACGTTCCGGCCGGCGATGTCCGTGTCCGGGCGGGCCAGGTAGACGTACTCGAAGACACAGCCCTTGGGCTTCGCTTCTGCGAAGCGGGAACTGCGGAGGCCGTTCTCGTCGATGGCGATGAGCTCGCCGAGCTCGATCTCGCGGACGAAGCTGGCGCCGCAGATGTCCAGGGCGGCGGTCTCGGACGCGACGACCCAGCCGCGCTCGAGGCGGCCGAGGACCAGCGGACGGATGCCCTGCGGGTCGCGGGCCGCGTAGAGGGTGCCCTCGTCCATGAAGACGAGCGAGAAGGCGCCACGGACCTCGGGAAGGACCTTGGCGGCCGCCTCCTCGATCGTCAGCGGCTTGCCGTCGTCGTCGACCTGGCCGGCGAGCAGCGCGGTGATCAGATCGGTGTCGTTGGTCGCGGCGACCTGGGTGGCGCGGCCGTTCTCCTTGGGGAGTTCGGCGACCATCTCGGCGAGCTGGGCGGTGTTGACCAGGTTTCCGTTGTGGCCGAGCGCGATCGAGCCGTGGGCGGTGGCCCGGAAGGTCGGCTGCGCGTTCTCCCACACCGAGGCGCCCGTGGTCGAGTAGCGGGCGTGACCGACCGCGATATGACCTGTGAGGGAGCCGAGGGAGGTTTCGTCGAAGACCTGGGAAACCAGGCCCATGTCCTTGAAGACGAGGATCTGGGAGCCGTTGCTCACCGCGATTCCCGCGGATTCCTGGCCTCGATGTTGGAGGGCGTAGAGCCCGAAGTAAGTGAGCTTCGCGACCTCTTCTCCCGGAGCCCAGACACCGAAGACGCCGCAAGCGTCCTGGGGGCCCTTCTCACCGGGGAGCAGGTCGTGGTTGAGTCGTCCGTCACCACGTGGCACGCCACCGAGTGTAGGCGAGATCGACCACTGGTCCGAATTGGGGACACCGCGCAACCGGGTTTCCAGGGGTGCAAAGGGCGCATGAAGGGCCCGTCCCACGGGCCTGCCGGCCTGCGCCCGACCTCGCGGGACGATCGGAAATCGTCCAGCGAGACGTCCACGATCCGGGACGGACGTGCCGGCACCCCGTCCCGGCCAGGGATTCGGCCTCCGCCCCGTCGGCCTCGGCGTGATCACCCTCCGTCAACGGGCGCCTGCTGCGGTCGGTCGCGCCCGTCGAAGGCGGCGTGTGCTAGTTCACACGGTCACTTCTCGCGAGAGGTGTCGGAGGCGACCGCCGCGAAGCCCTTGCCGTCCGAGGCGGTGAGCGTCAGCGACCGGTGCCCCAGCTCGTACGTCACCGTTCCGTCCATGACCTTGACCAGCTGACGCTCGACGTCCATCACCGGGCCTTCGCACAGCTTCCGGGTGGAGGCGAGGCGGCCGAAGGTGATGGAGTCGCCGGAGATCTTCGCCGTGCTGGTGAAGCGGTTGCAGCCGAGGCTGCCGCTCACGGAACCGTCCTTCGCGAAGGTCAGGTGCGCCTTGTTCTCCGTACCGGCCGGGAGGGACGCCGCCGTCTGTCCGGACACCAGGCTGTTCACGGACCACTTGGTGCCCACCAGCGGGGAGGACGGCTCAGAGGTGAGCGCGATGGAGTCGCCCTTCTCCGTCGTCAGGGTCAGCCTGCCGTCGCTGAGCTTCGCCTTGAGCTTCCCGGCGAAGGCGGCGCGCAGGGTGTCCTCGAAGCCCTGGATCTTCTCCTCGCACGCCATCTCGGTCATCTCTCCGGGCCCCACCGTGATGGTGTCGCCCTCGATCTTCACGTCGGCGCCGAAGTGGTTGCAGCCGTAGTTGCCCTGGGCCCGCCCCTTGTCGGTGATCTCGACATGGGCGTCGGTGGGGGCCTTGGTCCTGCGCCCGTCGACCGTGACGCTGTCGACGGACCAGTGGACACCGGTCACGGGAACATCGGGCTGCACGGTTCCTCCTCCGTCGCCTCGGTCACCGGAGCCGGCGCCCGACTCCGTGCCGCAGGCGGCGAGCGCGAGGACGGCCAGTGCGGTCACAGAAATGCTCAGCTGATTGCGCATACCTGTGGGACGGAGCGGACCTGGTGCCGGTTCCGCCCGTTCCCCCGTCCGGCCGCAGGCGTGCGGCCGACCAGGACCTGCCCGCCTGCTCGCCCGGGCCCGGGACCGGTCAGCCCAGGATCGGCAGCAGCGCCCCGAGATCGGCGCGCTCGCCGCTCGCGCCGACCTTCGCCGAGTCGAGCGCCTCACGCCACCCGGTGCGGCCGGTGGCGAGGCGGATCCAGGTCAGCGGGTCGGTCTCGACGACATTGGGCGGCGTGCCCCGGGTGTGCCGCGGGCCTTCGACGCACTGCACCACGGCGAACGGCGGGACACGCACCTCCGTCGACGCACCCGGCGCCTTCACCGCGAGGGCGTCCGCGAGCAGCCGTGTGCAGGCGGCGAGCGCCCGGCGGTCGTACGGGATGTCCAGCCCGGTCGCGTCGTTCAGGTCGTCGGTGTGCACGATCAGCTCGACGGTCCGGGTGACCAGGAAGTCCCCGAGCCGCATCCCGCCGAACCGCATGGGCACGAGCCGCTCCGCGTCGGCGGTCGGCAGCAGCTCCTCGAGGCCGGCGGCCGTGCGGTCGAACAGTTCGGTGACCGCACCGCCCTCGGCGAACGCCCTGGTGTCCTCGTCGACCTGTCCGGCGGCCGTCACCGTCGCGAAGGGCCAGTCCAGCAGCGCCAGGTCCTGCTTGTCGGGCTCCGGCAGTCGCAGATAGCGCGTGACGAGCCCGGCGACCATGGCGATGTGCGCGGCGAGCTCTCGCACGGTCCAGTCCCCGAGCCGCGTCGGCAGCGCGAACTGATCGTCGGTGAGACCGTCCACGGCCTGCCTGACGTGCCCGAACTGGGCGAGCACGGCGGCACGGGTGGTGGCGGGATCGTAGCTGCGAAGACGCTTCCTGGCCGGTGGCATGAGCCGACCCTACGGGGTGTGCAGGCCACCGGGCACCGTGTCGCCGGCAGTGAACGTCTCGCCGTTCCGGGGGACTTCGAGGCCGCGCCAGCGGAACGGGACGCCGAGCGCGGTGTCCGCGTCCGGGCCGTCCATCAGCTGGAAGTGGAGGTGCGGTTCCGAGGAGTTGCCGGAGTTCCCGCACCGGGCGATCGGCTGGCCTGCCCGGACCCGGTCACCGGGCCGGACCGTGAGGGAACCGCGCCGGAGATGCGCGTACGCGGCGAACACTCCGTCGCCGAGGTCCAGGACGACATGGTTGCCGAAGATCTTGCGGACTCCGAGGATGTCCCGGAACGACGCCTCGACGATCATCAGGTAGAGCACCGCGAGCAGCGAATTGCGGCTGAGATGGTCGCGCTGCCGGTCCTCCGCGTGGACGACGGTGGCGTCGGCGACGGCGAACAGCGGCTCCCCGAAGGCCGGAAAGTCCCTGCTCCGGCGGACGACCGGCCACAGGACCTTGAACCCCGGACGGGCGCCTTCGGCGGGCTCGGCAACGAGGTCGATGGCGTAGGTCTGCCCGTAGCCGTGGGTGCCGTGGCTCGGCGTGCGGTCGGCCGGGCTGTTCAGCGCGGACCAGCGGCCGCGCACCGGGACGCCGACCTCGACGGCCTCGCGCGGGTGTTCACGCCGGGTCCGCCGGGCGCGGACGAGAGCGACCACGAGGATCGCGAGGGACAGCAGCGCGGGCGACCAGACCCACCGCCGGTCGAACGGCAGGCCGGCGAACAGGTCGAGGAGGATGAGCGCGAAGAACGCCATCCATCCCCACCGGTGGACGAGCACGAGCATTTTCTGTGCTGACATGGACGTTCCCCCTTGATGCGGCACGGACTTGCCGTGTCACGGGCACGCGGCGGTCAGCACCACGAGCAGCGGGACCACCCGGGCCCCGGGAACCTCGTAGCGACCGCGCCCCGTGGTGTGGAGCCAGCCGGCGCCGGTCAACTGGCGCAGGTGGTGGTAGATCTGGCCGGTGGTGCCGAGCCCCTCGAGCTCGGCCAGCTCGGCGGCGGTACGGCGGCCTCCGAGGATCTCGCGCAGCAGGCGCAGCCGGACGGCGTGGCCGAGGGCGGCCAGCGACTCGGCGATCTGTCCCCGGTCCTCGCTGTTCTCGTCGAGGACGTCCGTGGTGAGCGCGCCGTACTGCCACTCGTACCGCTCGTTGGTCGGCAGCCGTACGGCTCCGGTGAACAGCACGCCGCCGTCCGCCGCCGCCTCGCCTGCGGAGCCGAGCTGCTGCTTCAGCCCCTCCAGCGCCCAGAAATCTCCGTCATCCGGGCTGGTCACGGCAGGCCGGGCGCCTTCCAGGGCCGCCAGCCGCCGCTCGAGCGCGGCGACCCGCTCTTCCAGATCCATGTTGCGAGATTACGTAATTACGTAATCTCGTGCAACCCTCGCACGCAGAAGCCCCCGCCCGGTCGGAACCGGACGGGGGCCACAGAGCACGGATCAGACGAGCAGACCCGGGATGGTCGCCTCGTGCGCCGTACGCAGCTCGCTCAGCGGGATGCTGAACTCGCCCTGCACCTCGACGGCGTCCCCGTCCACCACACCGATACGGGTCGCGGGCAGACCGCGGGCACCGCACATGTCGTTGAAGCGGAGTTCCTCGCTGCGCGGGACGGCGACGACCGCACGGCCGGCCGACTCGCTCAGCAGGAAGGTGAACGCGTCCAGACCGTCCGGAACGACGAGCCGCGCACCCTTGCCGCCACGCAGGCACGACTCCGTGACCGCCTGGATCAGGCCGCCGTCGGACAGGTCGTGCGCCGCGTCGATCATGCCGTCGCGCGAGGCCGAGATCAGGATCTCGCCCAGCAGCTTCTCCCGGTCGAGGTCGACCTTCGGCGGCAGACCGCCGAGGTGGTCGTGGACGACCTGGGACCAGGCCGAACCGCCGAACTCCTCGCGGGTGTCGCCGAGCAGGTAGAGCAGCTGCCCCTCCTCGGCGAACGCGATCGGCGTCCTGCGGTTGACGTCGTCGATCACACCGAGCACCGCGACGACCGGCGTCGGGTGGATCGCGGTCTCGCCCGTCTGGTTGTAGAGCGAGACGTTGCCGCCGGTCACCGGCGTGCCCAGCTGCAGACAGCCGTCCGCGAGACCACGCGTGGCCTCGGCGAACTGCCACATGACGTCCGGGTCCTCGGGGGATCCGAAGTTCAGGCAGTCGGAGATCGCGAGCGGCTTCGCGCCGGAGGCGGCCACGTTGCGGTACGCCTCCGCCAGCGCGAGCTGCGCACCCGTGTACGGGTCGAGCTTCGCGTACCGGCCGTTGCCGTCGGTCGCCATGGCCACGCCCAGGTTCGACTCCTCGTCGATCCGGACCATGCCCGCGTCCTCCGGCTGCGCCAGCACGGTGTTGCCCTGCACGAAGCGGTCGTACTGGTCCGTGATCCACGCCTTCGAGGCCTGGTTCGGGGAGGCGACCAGCTTGAGGACCTGCTCGCGCAGCTCCTCCGCGTTCGCCGGACGGGCCAGCTTGTTCGCGTCGTCCGCCTGGAGCGCGTCCTGCCAGGAGGGGCGGGCGTACGGGCGGTGGTAGACCGGGCCCTCGTGGGCCACGGTCCGCGGCGGCACGTCGACGATCTGCTCGCCGTGCCAGAAGATCTCCAGGCGCTCGCCCTCGGTCACCTCACCGATGACGGTGGCGATGACGTCCCACTTCTCGCAGATCTCCAGGAACCGGTCCACCTTGTCCGGCTCGACGATCGCGCACATGCGCTCCTGCGATTCGCTCATGAGGATCTCCTCCGGCGAGAGCGTCGCGTCGCGCAGCGGCACGCTGTCCAGCTCGACCCGCATACCGCCGGAGCCGGCGCTCGCCAGCTCGGAGGTGGCGCAGGACAGGCCGGCGCCGCCGAGGTCCTGGATGCCCGCGACGAGCTTCTCCTTGAAGATCTCAAGGGTGCACTCGATGAGGAGCTTCTCCTGGAACGGGTCGCCGACCTGGACGGCGGGCCGCTTGGCGGGACCCGTCGACTCGAAGGTCTCCGACGCGAGCACCGAGACACCGCCGATGCCGTCGCCGCCGGTGCGGGCGCCGTAGAGGATCACCTTGTTGCCGGGGCCGGACGCCTTCGCGAGGTGGATGTCCTCGTGCTTCATCACACCGATGCAGCCGGCGTTGACCAGCGGGTTGCCCTGGTAGCACTCGTCGAAGACGACCTCGCCGCCGATGTTGGGCAGGCCCAGGCAGTTGCCGTAGCCGCCGATGCCCGCGACCACGCCCGGCAGGACGCGCTTGGTGTCGGGGTGGTCGGCGGCGCCGAAGCGCAGCGGGTCCACGACGGCGACCGGACGGGCGCCCATCGCGAGGATGTCGCGAACGATGCCGCCGACGCCGGTGGCCGCGCCCTGGTAGGGCTCGATGTACGACGGGTGGTTGTGCGACTCCACCTTGAAGGTGACGGCGTAGCCCTGGCCGACGTCGACGACGCCGGCGTTCTCACCGATGCCGACGAGCATGGCGTCGTTCTCGGGCACCTTCTCGCCGAACTGCTTCAGGTGGACCTTGCTGCTCTTGTACGAGCAGTGCTCCGACCACATGACGCTGTACATCGCGAGCTCGGCACCGGTGGGACGGCGGCCCAGGATCTCGCGGATCCGGGCGTACTCGTCCTCCTTGAGGCCGAGCTCCTTCCACGGCTGGTCGGCGTCCGGGGTCTCGGTGGCGTGCTTGACGGTGTCCAGAGTCATGCTGCGACCAGCTTCTTGAGAACGGAGGTGAAGAATCCGAGCCCGTCGGTACCGCCGGTACCGATCAGCGGCTCCACGGCGTGCTCGGGGTGCGGCATCAGACCGACCACGTTGCCCGCGGCGTTGGTGATGCCGGCGATGTCGCGCAGCGAGCCGTTGGGGTTCAGGTCCAGGTAGCGGAAGGCGACACGGCCCTCGGCCTCGAGCTCGTCGAGCACCCGCTCGTCGGCGACGTACCGGCCGTCCATGTTCTTCAGCGGTACGGAGATCTCCTGGCCGGACTCGTAGTCCGCGGTCCAGGCGGTGTCCGCGTTCTCCACCCGCAGCTTCTGGTCACGGCAGATGAAGTGCAGATGGTTGTTCCGCAGCATCGCGCCCGGCAGGAGGTGGGCCTCCGTGAGGATCTGGAAACCGTTGCAGATACCCAGTACCGGCATACCGGCCTTCGCCTGCTCGATGATCGTCTCCATCACCGGCGAGAACCGGGAGATGGCACCGGCGCGCAGATAGTCGCCGTACGAGAAACCTCCGGCGAGGACGACCGCGTCGACCTGCTTGAGGTCCTTGTCGCGGTGCCAGAGCGGTACCGCCTCGGCGCCGGCGAGCCGTGCGGCACGCAGCGCGTCCTGGTCATCGAGCGTTCCGGGGAAGGTGACGACGCCGATACGAGCGGTCACGACTCCACCTTCACGACGAAGTCCTCGATGACGGTGTTGGCGAGGAACGTTTCAGCCATCTCATGGATGCGGGAGAGCGCGGCGTCGTCGACCGGCCCCTCCACCTCCAGTTCGAAGCGCTTTCCCTGACGGACGTCCGCGATCCCGGCGAATCCCAGTCGCGGCAGTGCACGCTGCACCGCCTGTCCCTGGGGGTCGAGGATCTCGGGCTTGAGCATGACGTCGACTACGACGCGAGCCACGGGCACTCCCGGTGGTGTGTTGCGAGGGCGGTTCCCTCAGCGTACCCGCCCGGAAAATCTACGCGGGTAGATATCAAACCCGCCCACCACGAAATCCAAGGAAAGATTGCCGGGCTCCATTGTGAAGGACACGCGCAAGTAATTGCCGGGGCTTCACAATGCGCGCCCATCCGCTGTACAAAGGAATACAGAGGAAAGCAGCATTGCCCCTCGACGGCCGAATAACCGGTATCGCCGCACGTCACAACCCACGCCGTTCCGGCGATACCGCAGGGAAAGGACCGATATCCGTGGCTCAGCGAGTGGTGGTCACGCTCTCCGACGACATCGACGGCGGAGAAGCGACGGAAACGGTCACGTTCGGCCTCGACGGGAAGTCGTACGAGATCGACCTCAATCTCTCCAATGCAAAGAAACTGCGCAAGGCACTGGCGCCCTACATGGCGGCCGGACGAAAGCAGACGAACAGCGGCAAGCGCGACAAGCCGCGCGCCGTCGCGTACCGGCACACCGCCGTCGAGGCCGCACCGGCGGCCGTCCGTGCGTGGGCACAGTCCAACAAGATGGACGTGCCGGCCCGCGGCCGCATCCCCAAGCGCGTCTACGAGGCGTTCCGCGAGGCCAGTTGAGCGACGCCCGCCGCGGCCGCGCCGAACGGAGTTGCACTGCACCCCAGGTGATCCGCTAGAGTCTGGAGCACGCCGAGGGGCAAGCCGAAAGGCCCGCCTCGAGCAGCGTGCGGGTGTAGTTCAGTAGTAGAACATCCCCCTTCCAGGGGGAAGGCGCAGTGTGCAATTCCTGTCACCCGCTCTGCATCGCTTTACCGTCCACGGATGTGGATCAGGTACAGTGGTGGACGTACCGCCCGGTGAGAGCCGAGCGGCAACAATGCGGACGTGGCTCAGTTGGTAGAGCATCACCTTGCCAAGGTGAGGGTCGCGAGTTCGAATCTCGTCGTCCGCTCAGAGAACGAAGGCCCCGGTCATTGCGACCGGGGCCTTCGTCGTGCTCCGGGGCTTCTTCACGGCCGGGCTTCTTCATGGCCCGACCCCTCTTCACGGCCGGGCTTCTCTTCACGGCCGGGCTCCTCTTCACCGTCCGGGACGGGTCGGCGTCGACGGCATCGGCCGCGCCTGGCACATGACCGGCAAAGGCGATGCGACCGAGGCCGCGCGCCCGGCACGGCAGCGGACCTGGTGCGTCCCGCGTGCACGATGTGACAGTGCCCACAGCCCGCGCGCCGGAGGCCCGGCCGCCGAACCATGATCGCGAACGCCCACCGAGGCTGCCGAGGCCCCCGAGCCGGGCCCTCGTGACGACTGTGGGGAGCTCGACCGAGAAACGTCCGCGGTCGACGATCAGCCGTACGGTGTGCCGGGAATCCCTTCGGGCAGCGCGAGTTGACCACCGGAGCCCGATCGGAGTGCGCTCGCCCGCTGCCTCGGGACAGGTCCGGATGATCAGCCGGCCGGTCGGGCCGGCTCCGCGTCGCCATGAGCTGTCACCGGCTCGGGATGCGATGTGGAACGCTCTCCTGTCCGGCGCCACCGGGCCCTGATGAGACCTCCGGACGGCCGCGCGTCTCGCGCATCGCCGAGTTTGGGTATAGTGGGCTCCGCGCTACGGCGCATGCGGACGTGGCTCAGTTGGTAGAGCATCACCTTGCCAAGGTGAGGGTCGCGAGTTCGAATCTCGTCGTCCGCTCAATGGAAGAAGCCCCCGGCGTTCTCGCCGGGGGCTTCTTCGTGTCCGGATGTCCCGCTAGGACCAGGTTGCGCCCGTCAGGAGCTCGTAGGCCTCCACGTACTTGGCGCGGGTCGCCTCCACGATCTCCTGCGGCAGCGCGGGCGGCGGCTGCTCGCTCTTCCGGTCCCAGCCGGACGCCGGTGAGGTCAGCCAGTCCCGGACGTACTGCTTGTCGTACGACGGCTGGGCCCGGCCGGGCTGCCAGCTCGCCGCCGGCCAGAAGCGGGACGAGTCGGGAGTGAGCACCTCGTCGGCGATGAGCAGCGCGTCACCGTCGAAGCCGAACTCGAACTTCGTGTCGGCCAGGATGATGCCCCGCCCGCGTGCGATGTCACGCGCCCGGGAGTAGACGGCGAGGGTCGACTGGCGCAGGTGGGCGGCGGTCTCGGCGCCGACCTGGCGGGCGACCTCCTCGTAGCTCACGTTCTCGTCGTGGTCCCCGACGGCAGCCTTGGTCGCGGGCGTGAAGATCGGGGCGGGGAGCTCCGAGCCGTCGCTGAGCCCCTCGGGGAGCGCCAGACCGCACACGGTGCGGCTCTGCCGGTATTCGGCGAGTCCCGATCCGGTGAGGTAGCCGCGGGCGACGCACTCGACCGGGACCATGCGCAGCGACTTGCACACCGTGGTGCGGCCGGCCCAGTCCGCGGGCGCGCCGGGAGGCAGCTCGGTGGAGATGACGTGGTTGCCGATCAGGTCCTCGAGCCGTTCGAACCACCACAGCGAGAGCTGGGTCAGGACCCGGCCCTTGTCGGGGATCTCGGTGGGCAGCACCCAGTCGTACGCCGACATGCGATCGCTGGCGACCATCACGAGGTCGCCGGCCTCGTTCTGGTACAGGTCGCGCACCTTGCCGGTGTGCAGATGCACCAGGCCTGGCACCTGCAGCGGCTCGGGCTTTTCGACGAATCCGGACACGGTTCCTCCCCGTGGCTGTGAACAACAGCTCCGATTGTCCCGTACGCGGGCGGGACCCACCTGGTCAGGGTGCGGGAGGCCCCCCGCGGCGGCCCGGCGGGGTGCCGAAGTGCCTGGGCTGTACCGCCCTCGCGACGTCCGGAGAGGGCTAGTCACGTTTGCAGATGCGGTCCAGGAGATTGGCGGTCGCCCGCTGGATCCGGGGGTCGACATGCCCGGGCCGGTCCAGGGCGGGGGACCACGCGAACGTCCCCGAGGCGAAGACCAGGGCGCCGGACGGGGCCCGGTAGAGGGAGGTCTCCTGGTGGCGGACCGTGCCGTCGCCGTCCCGGTACGGGGAGTGGGCGAGCAGGATCCGGCCCTCGTGCTCGGGCAGCGCCGTGCGCGGGAAGTACCGGTCGGCCTCGCCGGCGACCAGGCCGGGCAGCTCGTCGCCCTCCCCCGCACCGGTGGCCTCCCACAGCCAGTGGTCCGCGTTCCGTACGACCAGCGGGGACGGCTCGGGCACCCGGCCCGCGTACTGGATGCCCAACAGCTGCTGCTCGGCGCGGTCCACCTCCCGCCACAGCGCGGACCTTCCCGGGCCGCGGCGCTTGCGGCAGGTCAGCAGCCGGTCGGCCACGCCGGACGGCGACGGGGCGAGCTCGACCTGCCAGTACATGGTGTTGGCGGAGAGGAAGACGAGCGACGTCCCCCGGTCGCGGGCCAGCTCCACCGCCCGGCGCATGGGGGCCGACCAGTACTCGTCGTGGCCGGGGAAGACCAGGCCGCGGTAGCGGGCCGGGTCGATCCGTCCGGCGTGCAGGTCACGGGTGTCGGCGTAGGCGAGGTCGTAGCCGTACCGCTCGGCCCAGCGGATGAAGTCGTAGGCGTGGCCCACATGGAGCGGGAGGCCGGCGCCCGCGTACGGACGGTCGAAGGAGACCGTGGTGGCGGCGTCCTCCTCGCCCAGCAGCCTGCCGTCCTCGTCCCATGCGTGATAGAGGCTGGCTCCGGTGCGGCCGTCCTCCGGGTAGAGGTTGTACGCCTGCCAGGTGACGTCGGGCAGCAGCAGAAGCAGGTCCGCGGGATGGTCGGCGCGGACGGTGAAGGGGATGTGCGAGCGGTACCCGTCCAGGGTGGTCAGCACGGCGACGTAGGCGCCGATGGACCAGTACGAGGGGATCTGGAGCCGCCACGAGAGCCACCAGTGGTGACAGGAGACCGTGCGGTCGGCGGTGAGCGGGGGAGGCTGGACGATCCCCGAGAGCCGGGGACTCGTGGTGATCTTGGCGGCGCCGTCGCCCCCGTAGTGGCCGATCCGGTAGACGTCGACGGAGAACTGCTGCGGCGGGTCCACCGTGATGTGGAAGTCGACGGCCTCACCGGGGGCGGCGGCTCCGGGACTCACGAACCCCTTGATCTGACGGCGCACGTCGTCCGCGGTACGGGGGCCGCCGGAGCCGCCGCGGGCCAGGCTCGGGTCGGCGTACCAGGGGACCACCTGGCCGGTGTCGTCGAAGTAGTTCTCACTGCCGCGCAGCCAGGGCAGCGGGCCCTGGCCGAAGGGATCGGAGACGGCGTGCGCGAGAGCGCCCGATTCCCATCGCCGGATCTGGTCCGCCCCCATGCCTGCCCCCTCCCTCGGGTGCCCCAGTGACAACCGCGCCGCGCCGACCTGTTCAGCGCCGGTCTCCAGCACATCACATTACGCATGCGGTCCGTCACCGTTCGTCGCGAATTGACGGCAAGGAGACCAGAAACGGAAGAGACCGCTCCGCATCTCGCTCCCCCGTCACGTCCGGCACCTGGGGGCCCGGGACGGGCCGGGAACAGCCCGTACGGCGAGCCTCCGCCGCCCAGCGGTCCCGCCCCGACGGGCGCCCATCAGACAAGGCGGACCGGCTTCTCCGGACGGACCCCGAGAGAACCGAGCCAGACGCGCAGCGGCTGCGCGTCGCCGTCCTCCACCAGGCTCAGCACGGGTGCCGCCAGATCCGCCCGGCGCTCGCCGTCGACCAGCAGCGCCGGACCGTCGAGCCAGTCCAGACCCGGCACCGCGCCGACGGTGTCGACCGCCGTGCAGCACACCATCGCGACGACATGGTCGGCGAGCAGCTCGCGCCCGGTGCGCGGCGGCTGCAGCGGCATGAGCGGCAGCGGATCACCGCCGCCCCAGAGCGCCAGGGCGTCCTCGGACGCGTCCACCGGATGCTCCCCGGCCTCGGCGGCGGGCTCTGCGAGTGCCTCCTCACGCGCCACCCGGGCGGTCAGCACGGCGGCCAGGGCCTCGCTCGCCTCTCCACCGGGCCGCGCGGACAGATGGTCCATGACCCGGACCAGCGTCGGGCCCTGCGGCCCCGTCGACGGCGCGACGCCGAGCTCGTCGAGAACCTGATGGATACGGGCCGCTTCCGTACGCCACTTCCGGTCCACGACCTCCTCCGGATACTGCTGCCAGTCGACCGGCGCCCAGTCGGGGCCCTGGCCGGCGGGACCGCCGTGGAAGAGGCGCGCGGCCAGCAGCGACGCCGCCTCGTCCACCGCGCCAGGCTCCTCCAGCAGGTCGCAGGCGGGGCGCTCGCCGAGCCGCGAGGTGAAGCCCTCCGCGAGGCGGTCCCGGCGTGACAGCTCGGTCAGGGCGGACACGACACCGGCGTCCAGCCGGGACGGCCAGCGGCCCATCCGCCAGGCGGGCAGTGCCACCCTGGTCAGCAGCCGGTCCCAGCCCGCGTAGGCCAGCCCGACCTGCTCCTGCGCCACGATCCGCAGCCCGTAGTCCACAGCCTGTGCACGCTCCGACGCGGCTGCGGCGACCCAGCGCTCCATGCCCGCGGCATGGTCCTGGCAGCCGCGGAGCAGCAGCTTCGCGGTCCTGCCGACGAAGCCGGACAGCAGCTTGCGCGTCCTGCCCTGACCGGGGCGGGCGGCATCGGCGACGACCGCGTCCAGCCCCCGCACGAATCGGCGGGCGGCGGCTATGTCGGGGTCGGCGGCGGACCCGGTGCCCGCGACGACCGGCGCGAGCACCGCGCGCAGCTCTGCCACCCGCATCCACCACAGGAACGGCGAACCGATGACCAGCACCGGAGCAGCGCCCGTGCGCCGCCGGCCGCCCGATATCGAATGGGCCGGGTGCGACCGGTCCTCGAGCCAGCTGTCGCAGTCCGGGGTCAGCGCCAGCGCGGACGGAGCGGGCACTTCGAGACGCTCCGCCAGGTCCCTCACCAGCCGGTAGAGGTCCGGGGCGGAACGCTCCGGCAGTTCCACGGTCGGACTCAGCGCGGGGGAGGCCCGCACGATCACCGCGGTCACGACCGCGGCGGTCACCAGCACGACCAGCGCGCAGACCGTGACGACCCAGCGGGCGATGTCCCAGCCGCCGCCCTCCATCTGTCCCGTGGCCCCGCCCGCGAACAGGACGACGGCGACGGCCGCCGGGAGGAGCGCCACCGCGACCGCCCTGCTGCGGATACGCAGCACGGCCAGCGCCTCGGCACGCGCGCCCCTGGCGCCCATCGACTCACCGATACCGGTACCGGACACGGCCGGACCTCACCCCCTCTGCCCTGCGACGGTGTTGGTCACTCCCCCACTGTGGCATCGCCCACTGACATCGCAATGCCGGTGGGCCAAGTGCCGGAATGCTTGCGCCGCACCATAGTTGGGGCTTCGGCGGCCGTCATCCGGATGGGGAAGCCGTCACCCGATGGAATGGCTTTGGGCAAAGGATCGCCCGCCCGGACGGAATGTCCGGGCGGGCGTCGTACGGCGGTGCGAGGTGTCACCCGGCGGCCTTGCCGGGCGTCACGAGCTCGGCACGGACCGGGGGGCGAAGGCGGCCGCGGTCGGCCGTTACGCGAAGGCTGATCCGGCGTGTCCGGGCGGACGCGGCCTGTGCGCGAGGAGCCGGCCGGGCCGGCTCAGGCGCCGGGCCGGACCTCGGCGGCCTTGCGGGCGATGTCCGTACGGTGCTGGGAGCCGTCGAGGCGGATCCTGCCCACGGCGCGGTAGGCCCGCTCACGGGCTTCAGTGAGGTCCTTGCCGGTCGCCGTGACCGACAGCACCCGGCCTCCCGCGCTCAGGACCGCGTCGCCGTCCCGCTTCGTACCGGCGTGCAGGACGTACGCGTGGGGCGCGTCCTCGGCCGCGACGGCCTCGAGGCCCTCGATCGGGTCGCCGGTGCGGGGGGCCCCCGGGTAGTTGTGGGAGGCGACGACGACGGTCACGGCCGCGTCGTCACGCCAGGTGAGCGGGGGCTCCGTGTCCAGCGTGCCCTTCGCCGCATGGAGCAGGACGCGCGCCAGCGGCGTCTTGAGACGGGCCAGGACGACCTGCGTCTCGGGGTCGCCGAAGCGGGCGTTGAACTCGATCACCCGCACACCGCGCGAGGTGATCGCCAGGCCCGCGTACAGCAGGCCGGAGAACGGCGTGCCACGGCGGCGCAGCTCGTCCACGGTCGGCTGGAGCACGCTCGCCATGACCTCGTCGACCAGCTTCGGGTCGGCCCAGGGCAGCGGCGAGTAGGCGCCCATGCCGCCCGTGTTGGGTCCCTCGTCGTCGTCGAGAGCGCGCTTGAAGTCCTGCGCCGGCTGGAGGGGAAGGACCGTCACGCCGTCGGTGATGGCGAACAGGGAGACCTCGGGACCGTCGAGGAACTCCTCGATCACGATCCGGCCGCAGGCCAGCGCGTGCTCGCGGGCGGCGGCGACGTCGTCGGTGACGACGACACCCTTGCCGGCCGCCAGGCCGTCGTCCTTGACGACGTACGGGGCTCCGAAGGCGTCGAGCGCCACGTCGATCTCGTCCGGGGTCGTGCAGACGTAGCTGCGCGCCGTAGGCACTCCCGCGGCGGCCATCACATCCTTGGCGAAGGCCTTGGAGCCCTCGAGCTGCGCCGCCTCCTCGGAGGGGCCGAAGCAGGGGATGCCCGCCCGGCGCACGGCGTCGGCGACACCGGCGACGAGGGGAGCCTCGGGGCCGACGACGACGAGCCCGGCTCCGAGCCCGGTGGCGAGCTCCGCGACGGCCGCGCCGTCCATCTGGTCGACCGGATGGAGCTCGGCGACCTCAGCGATACCGGCGTTTCCGGGCGCGCAGTGCAGAGCGGTGACGTCGGGATCGAGGGACAGAGAGCGGCACAGGGCATGTTCGCGGGCGCCGCCGCCGATGACGAGGACCTTCACGGCAGTCAGCCTAACCGCCGGACGCCACTGCCTGTCGTACGGGCCTCCGAGGGAGGGCCCGCTACTCGTTCGTATATTCCTCCACGACCGTGGCACCGAGCTCGCGCACGATGAGGTCGTGGCCGGACAGCGCGGAGTCCACCAGGTCCGGATCGTCCGCCTCCGGGACGTCGTCCTCGATGGACACCGGGGGCGGTGCGTACTGCTCCGCGGGACGGGGCGGCTCGGGCGAGGACTGCTGCGCCGGAGCCGCGGCGGCCTGTGCGGAGGCCTGGTGCGACTGCTGCGACGGGGCCCGGTCGTACTGCGGCGCAGGGGCGGCGGGGGCAGGCGAGGGCGGGGCGGCGGGGGCGGCCGCCTGGGGCCTGCCCTGGCCGTAGCCGCCCTGGCTGCCGTAGCCACCGGGGCCGCCCGACGGGGGAGCCGTGCCTCCCGGGCCGCCGGAACCGCCGGACGGGTCGACGATCGCCTCGACCTTCCACTGCACGTTGAACTGCTCGGCCAGCGCCTGCTTCAGGACCTCCTCGCTGCCGCTGCTCGCGAAGTTGTCCCTGGCGCCGGCGTTGATGAAGCCGAGCTGGAGGGTCGTGCCGTCGAAGCCGGTCACCTGTGCGTTCTGGCTGAGCAGGATCCAGGTGAAGCGACGGCGGTTCTTGACCGCCTCCAGGATCTCGGGCCACATGTTCCGCACCTGGCCGGCGCCCTGCGCCAGGCCAGGTCCGGGCGCGGCCGCGGCGGGAGCCGGGGCCGCCGGGGCGGGAGCGTGGGCCGGCGCGGGAGCGGCAGGCTGCGGTGCGCCCTGGCCGGGGGCGGAGGCCGTGGGCCAGCCGCCGGGCCGGCGAGCCGGCTCCGCGGTCCCGGCCGCGCCGGCGGTCCCGCCGGGGCCCGCGGTCCCCGGCCAGGCGCCGGGGCGGGACGCCGCGGGCTGCGGCTGCTGGTGCGGCTCCGGCTGCGGCGGCCGCGGTGGCTGCTGGGGCGATTGCTGAGACTGTTGTCCGATGGGCGGCGCGACGGGCTCGGGCGCCAGGCTCTGGGCCGGCGCGGGAACCGTGGGAGCCGCGTCACCGCGCGCCGCGGCACGGGCGACGGCGGGGCCGGCACCCGGCGGCACGGGCGCGTGCGCCTGGGCGTCAGGCCCGGGCACGTATCCCATGGCGGGGCCCTGGCCGGCGGGCGAGAACGACGCCCCGCGCTCCAGGCGGTCCAGCCGGGCCCGCACCGACCGTTCGTCGTCGAACGCCGCCGGCAGCAGCACCCGGGCGCAGATCAGCTCCAGCTGCAGTCGCGGCGACGTGGCGCCCCGCATCTCGGTCAGGCCGGTGTTGACCAGGTCCGCGGCCCTGCTGAGCTCGGCGGCGCCGAACACGGCGGCCTGTGCCTGCATCCGCTCGACCACGTCCGCCGGGGCGTCGATCAGTCCCTTGGTGCCGGCGTCCGGCACCGCGGCGAGGATCACCAGGTCCCGCAGCCGCTCCAGCAGGTCCGCGACGAACCGGCGCGGATCGTTCCCGCCTTCGATGACGCGGTCCACGACCTCGAAGGCGGCGGCTCCGTCGCCCGCCGCGAACGCGTCGACGACGGAGTCGAGCAGCGAACCGTCCGTGTACCCGAGCAGGGCCGTCGCCATGGCGTATGTCACACCGTCGTCGGCGGCGCCGGCGAGCAGCTGGTCCATGACGGACATGGAGTCACGCACCGAGCCCGCGCCGGCCCGCACGACCAGCGGGAGCACGCCGTCCTCCACCGGGATGCCCTCCCGGCCGCACACCTCCGCCAGATACGCCCGGAGGGTCCCGGGCGGGACCAGCCGGAAGGGGTAGTGGTGCGTACGCGACCGGATGGTGCCGATGACCTTCTCGGGCTCGGTCGTCGCGAAGATGAACTTCAGATGCTCCGGGGGCTCCTCGACCACCTTCAGCAGGGCGTTGAACCCCGCCGGGGTGACCATGTGGGCCTCGTCGATGATGTAGATCTTGTACCGGCTGCTCGCGGGGCCGAAGAAGGCCTTCTCGCGCAGCTCACGCGCGTCGTCCACACCACCGTGCGAAGCGGCGTCGATCTCGATGACGTCGATCGAGCCGGGCCCGGTGCGCGCCAGGTCCTGGCAGGACTGGCACTGTCCGCAGGGGGTCGGCGTCGGTCCCTGCTCGCAGTTCAGACAGCGGGCGAGGATGCGGGCGCTGGTCGTCTTTCCGCAGCCGCGCGGCCCGCTGAACAGGTACGCGTGATTGACCCGGTTGTTGCGCAGGGCCTGCTGGAGCGGGTCAGTGACATGCTCCTGACCGATGACCTCTGCGAACGACTCGGGGCGGTAGCGGCGGTACAGCGCAAGGGACGACACACCTACGAGGTTATCGGGGCCCACCGACAACCGGAGCCGCCCGGATCCCCCGCGAACGCAAGCGCCCCCCACGCACCCGCCAGAGCCGACCTACCCTTGCTGCCTTCCGGCCCTGGGGGAGTTCAGTCAGATAGCGCCACGTGAGGGGCTGCACCCAGGCTACCCGATGCCGGGGAGTGGTCATGACCCCCGGGAGGAAGATCGGGAAGGTGTTCGCGAGCACTCCTCAACGTCTTGTATTGTTTGCGGCGGAGGATTCGCCTAGTGGCCTAGGGCGCACGCTTGGAAAGCGTGTTGGGGGCAACCCCTCACGAGTTCGAATCTCGTATCCTCCGCCAGTGCCTCACCGGGCACGATGTCGAAGGGCCCCACCGTTCGCGGTGGGGCCCTTCGTCGTTTCCCGTCCCGGACGGGCGGGGCGAGGCGTGCTTCCCGCGCCGGAGGGCGCGGGCTCGCACCCCTGGGCCACGGGCACGGCGACGTAGCACGGGCCGGGAGTCCGGCGGGCGGGATCGGGGGCAGGTCGGCCGGATCCGGCGAAAAGGGCATGGTTCCGGCCAACCTCCGCGAGCTGCGGGACCGCAGACAACCGACAGGGCCGTCCTTCGCCTCTCACAGGCGGGACACAGCTTCGCGACGGGGGGCCGCGTCGTTTCGACGAGGGCGGCCGGATGTGCGAGCGGGCTGTTGATCCATCTCCCGTCAGGCACTCGGATATGAGGATTGATGACCAGATCCCACCATGCCCGCCTGTGGCGCCCCGCGATCGCCGCGGGCGCGGCGATCGCCGTCACCGCCGGTGTCGTCGCCGCAGCACCCGACGCCCGGAAGGCACAGACCAAGCCGAAGTTCAGTCTGATCGCCGCCTCCACGTCGGTGACCCTCGACTCCTGGAAGGAAGAGCCCGGCGTCTACCTCGACCTCGGGACCTACCTCACCGCCGAGAACGGCCCCCTCGAGCTCAAGGTGACCCGTAAGTCCTACAAGGACCCGGTCGTCGCCACGCAGATCATCCGGCAGGGGAACAAGGCGCCCAGGACCAAGACCCTGCCCGCGGGGCTCGTGAAGGACTTCTCCGGGCTCCCCGGCTTCGTCCGGATCACGGTCACCGACGCGTCCGGCAAGACCGTGGTGACCAAGGACGAGGCGTTCTGCCCGAACAACGCCTCCGGCCGGGTCCGCCCCGACGCCCCGGCGAAGTCGAAGTATCCGCAGAGCTGTCCCACCAACCCCTTCACGCTCGGCTCGGTGTGGGGGGTGGAGAACGGCTGGGCGTCCAACACGTACTCCGGCTTCTACACCGCGCCGGTCGCCCTGCCGGCCGGCAAGTACACCGCGAAGGTGTCCGTGGCCAAGCGCTACCGGGACCTGTTCGGCATCGCGGACAAGCCGCAGACGATCAGCGTGACCGTGCGGGAACGCAGCTGGGAGGAGGGCATGCGCGCGTCCGCGGCCAAGGGGCACGCGGCCGGCCACGCGGAACACTCCGGTCACTCGGGACACAGCGCGACGCGTCCCGCGGCGCCCGCGGCCCCCACCAGCGGCGCGGGTCCGTCGTACAACGCGGGCCACGGGCCCTACCCGTCCGCTCCGCCCGCCCTGCCGTGGGCGCTGAAGAAGGCCGGCCTCAGGGCCGCCGAACAGGCCGGCGACGGTGCCGGACGGACCGACGGCTCCCGCCAGGCCCCCGCGCTGAAGCCCAACGCGAACCGGCCGGCGGGCAAGGCATCCGTGCCGAACGTGCCGAAGCCCGACCTGCGGTCGCTGCCGGCGTACGGCATCCAGATCAGCGACGGCGGGGACGACGTCCCCGGCAAGGACTATCTGGCGTTCAGCGCCAACGTGTGGAACGCGGGCCCCGCACAGCTCGTGGTGGACGGCTTCCGCTCCCCCGGCAAGAAGCTGATGGACGCCTACCAGTACTTCTACGACGAGAAGGGCAAGCAGGTCGGCTACGCCCCGACCGGCACCATGGAGTGGGACCCGCGGCCGGGGCACGAGCACTGGCACTTCACCGACTTCGCCAGCTACCGGCTGCTCAAGGCCGACCAGAAGGAAGCGGTGCGCAGCGGCAAGGAGGCCTTCTGCCTGGCCAACACCGACGCCGTCGACTACACGGTGAAGAACGCCAACTGGCACCCGGAGAACACCGACCTGTCCACCGCGTGCGGCCAGGAGAACTCGATCTCCGTCCGTGAGGTGCTGGACGTCGGCTCCGGCGACACGTACACCCAGGACCTGCCCGGCCAGTCCTTCGACATCACCGACCTGCCGAACGGCACCTACTACATCCAGGTGCTGGCCAACCCCGAGAAGCGGCTCCAGGAGACCGATCTCGACAACAACAGCGCCCTCCGCAAGGTCGTGCTGGGCGGCAAGCCGGGCGCCCGCACGGTGAAGGTGCCCGCGCACGACCTGGTCGACGCCAACTGACGTCAGCCCGACAGCAGGGCCGGAAAGCTCCGGCGGACGCCGGTCCCGGGACACCTTCCCGGGGCCGGCGTCGCACGTTTGTCCCCCTCAGGGGCCACTCTGCCCCCGCCCGCGAAAAAAATCTGCCGCGTCATGTCGAGAACCCACCGCCGGCTCCGACGTCCCCTGTGAGAGTTGCCCGAAGGGGGCGACCGACCGGCCACAAGGAGCGCGTCATGAAGTACCTGGTGATGATTCAGGGCACGCAGGCGGACTACGAGGCGATGAGCGGCAACGGCTCCGAGAACGCCCCGGCCTGGAACGAGAAGGACATGCAGGCGATGTTCTCGTTCATGCAGAGCATCAACGACGACCTCGCCGAGTCCGGTGAGCTCGTCGACGGACAGGGCCTGGCCGAGCCGGCGAAGGCCCGGCACGTCCTGTCCGGCAAGGACGGCCGGCCGGTGATCACGGACGGGCCGTACGGAGAGACCAAGGAGGTGCTCGCCGGGTACTGGGTCCTGGAGTGCGAGAGCCTGGACCGCGTGACGGAGATCGCGTCCCGCATCACCCAGTGCCCGGCCCCCGAGGGCACCACCGAATACCCCGTGGTGATCCGGCAGATCATGGACGGCGGAGGCGATGTCTGCTGATCCCGGCCGCGTCGAGGACCTGCTGCGCCTGCACGCGCCGCAGGTCCTCGGCGCGCTGGTGCGCCGCTACGGCCACTTCGACCTGGCGGAGGACGCGGTCCAGGAGTCGCTGCTCGCGGCGGCGCAGCAGTGGCCCGAGGGCGGCGTACCGGACAACCCGCGCGGCTGGCTGATCAGGGTCGCCGCTCGCCGACTGACGGACCTGCTGCGCAGCGAGGAGGCCAGGCGCCGCCGTGAGGAGACGGCGGGCCGGCTCGCCCCGCGGGACGCCTTCACCGGGCCGCCGCCCGGCGAGGCACGCGCACCGTCCGAGGACGACACGCTCACCCTGCTCTTCCTGTGCTGCCATCCCGAGCTCAGCCCGCCCGCGCAGATCGCCCTGACGCTGCGGGCGGTGGGCGGACTGACGACCGCCGAGATCGCGCGGGCGCATCTGGTGCCGGAGGCGACGATGGCGCAGCGGATCAGCCGGGCGAAGCAGCGGATAAGGGGAGTGCCGTTCCGGCAGCCGGGCCCGCAGGACCGCGACGCCCGGCTCGCCGCCGTGCTCCAGGTGCTCTACCTGATCTTCAACGAGGGGTACACGGCGACCTCCGGCCGCCAGCTGCACCGCGCCGAACTCGCGACGGAGGCGATCCGCCTCGCCCGGGCGGTACGCCGCCTGCTGCCCGCGGACGGTGCGGTGACCGGGCTGCTGGCGCTGATGCTGCTCACCGACGCCCGCCGCGCGGCCCGCACCGGCCCGCACGGAGAGCTGATCCCGCTCGACGAGCAGGACCGCACCCGCTGGGACCGCGCGGCGATCGCCGAGGGCACCCGGCTGGTGGAGGAGGCGCTGGCACAGGGCCCGGCGGGTCCGTACCAACTGCAGGCGGCGATCGCCGCGTTGCACGACGAGGCCCCGAGCGCCGACCGGACGGACTGGCCGCAGATCCTCGCCCTGTACGACCTTCTCGTCGCCCGCGCCCCCGAACCGATGGCCCAGCTCGGCCGGGCGGTGGCGACGGCGATGGTGCACGGCCCGCGTGCCGGGCTCGCCGAAGTGGCCCGCCTCGAGGACATGCTGAGCGGCAGCCACCGGCTCGAATCCGTACGGGCGCACCTGCTGGAGAAGGCGGGCGACGTCGACGCGGCCCGTGCCGCCTACCGCTCGGCGGCCGCCTCGACCTTGAGCATCCCGGAGGCCCGCTACCTCCAGGCCAGGGCCGCCCGGCTGAGCCCGTGACACCCGCGTGGCCCTGCCGCCACAGCCGTGGCACCGCCCGGCGCTTCGCTGGCGGCGCACCGGCCGCCGGGTGATCATCAGGGCATGGACGCCACGATTCACCTCGCCCAGCGACCGGAGGCCGACGAACTCCTCGGCCGCAGCCCCCTCGCCGCCCTGATCGGGATGCTCCTCGACCAGCAGATCCCCATGGAGTGGGCGTTCACCGGCCCGTACACCGTGGCGCAGCGCCTGGGCACCGACGATCTCGACGCCGCCGAGATCGCCGCCTACGACCCGGACGCCTTCACCGAACTGCTGCGGGAGAAGCCGGCGGTCCACCGCTACCCCGCGTCGATGGCCAAACGGGTTCAGGAACTGTGCCGGTTCCTCGTCGACGAGTACAGCGGCGACGCGAGCGCCGTCTGGACGGAGGCGGCCGACGGTGCGGACCTGCTGGCGAGGCTGAAGGCGCTGCCCGGGTTCGGTGAGCAGAAGGCACAGATCTTTCTGGCCCTCCTGGGAAAGCAGTACGGCGTGCGTCCCGAAGGCTGGCGGGAGGCGGCCGGCGCGTACGGCGAGAAGGACTCCTACCGTTCGGCCGCCGACATCACCGGCCCCGAATCGCTCGCCAGGGTGAGGGCGTACAAGCAGGAGAAGAAGGCCGCCGCCAAGGCCGCCAAGGCCACGCAGACGGCCAGGACCCTGAAGGCGACGAAGACGGCGAAGACCGCCGGGTCCGCCAAGCCGACGAAGTCACCCAGGAAGCCCTGAAGAGCCGGGAGTTGAAGTGGATGAGGCGCTTCCGTGCGCTGATGGGGGGAAATGCGCCATGAGTTACGGCACAAGTGTTCACAGGGGCGACAGAGATCGCTAACTTCCCCTCAACCCTCGTTCACATCGGGAAGGACCTCTGTGAAGGCAACCCATCGCAGAGCCGTGGCCACCGTGGCCGCTGCCGCACTCGCGACCCCGCTCCTGCTGGCATCCGCCTCCCCGTCCGCTGCGCACCGTCACGACCCGGGCGACCGGGCGGCCATGGACGCGTCGAAGCTGGCACGGAAGCTGGTCCAGAAGTCGTCCGCGGACGACGCTTTCGAGCACCTTGAGAAGTTCCAGCAGATAGCGGACAGCACGGGCGGCCACCGCGCCGCCGGTTCGCTCGGTCACGACGCCTCCGCCGCGTACGTGTACCAGCAGATGAAGAAGTACGGGTACGACGTCTCGTACCAGCGCTTCGACTTCATCTACACGGAGACGCTCGCCGAGAAGCTCTCCGTCGTCGCACCGACGCCGCGTGACGTCGAGATCGCGGCCATGACGTACACCAAGTCCACTCCTGTGGGCGGCATCAAGGCCGCTGTGGCGGCGGTGCCCGTGGACGACACGACGGGCTGCGAGGCGGCCGACTACGCGTCGGACACCTTCACCGGCAAGATCGCGCTGATCAAGCGCGGCGGCTGCAGCTTCGCCGAGAAGCAGGCCGCCGCGGCCGCCGCCGGCGCGGTCGGCGCCATCGTCTACAACAACACCGAGGGCAGCCTGTCCGGCACCCTGGGCGACCAGGCCTCCGCGAAGATCCCGACCGGAGGCATCACGCAGGCCGAGGGCGAGAAGCTCGCCGCCGACCTCGCCAAGGGCCCGCTGGAGGTCTCCTTCGAGGTCCGCGAGCTCCAGGAGAAGCGCAGCACCAACAACGTGATCGCGGAGACCCGCCGGGGCAACGCCGCCAACACGGTGATGCTCGGCGCCCACCTCGACTCGGTGACCGCCGGCCCCGGCATCAACGACAACGGCTCCGGCTCCGCCGGCCTGCTCGAGGTCGCGGAGGAGCTCGCCAAGCGGGAGAAGCAGCCCACCAACAAGGTGCGCTTCGCCTGGTGGTCGGCCGAGGAGAACGGACTGCTCGGCTCCGAGCACTACGTCGCGAACCTCAGCAGCCTGGGGAAGAAGGAGATCAAGCTCTACCTCAACTTCGACATGATCGCGTCGCCGAACTACGGACTCTTCGTCTACGACGGCGACAACTCCGACGGCGTCGGCTCGGGCGCCGGCCCGACGGGCTCCGCGCAGCTCGAGCGTGACATCAACGAGTTCCTCGACAAGCGCGGCACCCCGCACGAGGGCACCGACTTCACCGGCCGCTCCGACTACGGGCCGTTCATCGAGGTCGGCATCCCGTCCGGCGGCACCTTCACCGGCGCGGAGGGCATCAAGACCGAGGCGCAGGCGAAGAAGTTCGGCGGGTCCGCAGGCATCGCGTACGACGTGAACTACCACGCCGCGGGCGACGACATCAGCAACATCAACATGAAGGCGTTCGCCGTCAACATCGGCATCATCGCCAACGCCGTGGGCACCTACGCCCACGACATCAGCTCGCTGCGCAAGCCGGTCACGACCGTCCCGACGGACGGTGACGCGGGCAGCGGCGGCGGCCTGCACGACGGTCACGACCACGAAGTGACCGAGTAACACCCCACGTCGCACCCGGCCGCTCCGCCCACGACGGGCGTCGGCCGCAGCGGTCGCGGGGCGGGGGGGCGGCGGGCCGGGCGGCCGGCCCCCCGCCCGGCGCGGGCGAGCTCACCCCCGCCCGGGGACACCAGGCAGAGCCC
>NZ_JBFAQK010000041.1:0-62271 GCF_040677245.1 Streptomyces kurssanovii | reverse complement strand
GGGTGCGTTTCGCACCCGGACGGGGCCCTTCTTCATGCGCGTACCGCCTGGTCCTCCCGCGGCCCGGGTCCGGCTCAGTGCGCGATGACGGGAACCTTGATCTCGTCGTCGGCGCCCGCGCCCTCACCGGAGCCCGCCGCGACCGGACCGGCCCCGGGGCGCCCGCTGTTGATGAGCGTGAACGCGATCGCCGCGGCAACCGCCAGGATGCCGACCGCCCACCAGATGGCCGACGAGAAGCCGTGCACCATGCCCTGGAGCTCCAGCAGCTTCGGGTTGCTCGCGCCGGCGGCGTGCGAGGCGATGTACGAGGTCGTGGCGGAGGCCGCGATCGTGTTCAGCAGAGCCGTACCGATCGCGCCGCCCACCTGCTGGGAGGTGTTGACCATCGCGGAGGCGACACCGGCGTCCGCCGGGTTCACGCCGTGCGTGGACAGGGACATCGCCGGCATGAACGCCGTACCCATGCCGAGGCCGAGCAGCAGCTGGGCCGGCAGGATCAGGCCCGCGTAGGAGCTGTCGATCTCCAGCTGCGTCAGCAGCAGCATGCCGATCGCCGCCATGACGAAGCCCGGGCCCATCAGCAGGCGCGGCGCCACCCGCGTCATCAGCCGGGCGCCGATCTGGGTCGAGCCGGTGATCATGCCCGCGATCATCGGCAGGAAGGCGAAGCCCGTCATGACGGGCGAGTAGCCCTTCACGACCTGCAGGTAGAACGTCAGGAAGAGGAAGAGCCCGAACATCGCGATGATGGCGAGGCCGAGCGACAGGTAGACACCGCCGCGGTTGCGCTCGGTCAGGACCCGCAGGGGCAGCAGCGGCGACTTGACCTTCGCCTCGGTGGCGACGAACGCGGCGAGCAGCACGACGGAGGCGACGAACATGCCCACGGTCAGCCCGTCGGACCAGCCGGCGGACTCGGCGCGGGTGAAGCCGTACACGAGCGCCACCAGGCCGAGCGTGGACAGCACGACACCGGGGATGTCCAGCGGGGAGCGGTTGCGCGCACCCGCCGGCTCACGAATCACCAGGTACGCGCCGACGGCGGCGACGATCGCGAAGGGGATGTTGACGTAGAACGTCCAGCGCCAGTTCAGGAACTCGGTGAGGAAGCCGCCGAGGATGAGGCCCACGGCGCCACCGCCACCGGCGATCGCACCGTAGATGCCGAAGGCCTTGGCGCGCTCCTTGGCGTCGGTGAACATCACGGCGAGCAGCGAGAGCGCGGCGGGTGCGAGCAGCGCGCCGAACACGCCCTGCAGGGCACGCGCCCCGAGCATCATCGCCTCACCGGTCGCCGCGCCGCCGAGCGCGGAGGCGGCGGCGAAGCCGAGCAGTCCGACGATGAAGGTGCGCCTGCGTCCCCACAGGTCGGCGATGCGGCCGCCGAAGAGCAGCAGCCCGCCGAAGGCGAGGGCGTAGGCCGTGATGACCCACTGCCGGTTGGCGTCGGAGATCCCGAGGTCCTGCTGGGCGGTGGGAAGCGCGATGTTCACGATCGTCGCGTCGAGCACCACCATCAGCTGGGCGAGGGCTATGAAGACCAGAGCTTTCCAGCGGCTCGGGTCGGGGAGTCCCGGGCCGGACAGTCTCGGCTCGGACGATGAAATGTCGGCTGTTTTCGGCATGCGTCTGGCCACCTAATGGGTAACGGGAGGTGACACGCCGCCGGGTGACCGAGGGTCACACGGAGCGCGTAAAGGACTCAGGAGTGCGGGAGGGCGGAAGGACTCACGGCGTCACGTGGTGCGCAGGTCCTCCAGGGTCGCGGCCGTCCCGGGCAGTTCGGAGCGCGCGGGCGCCTCGAGTCCGTCCAGGAACAGCTGAAGATGACGGTGGACGAACCGGTCCATGTTCGGGCACGCGGTGCCCGGAAGCGGCCGGGTGAGCTGGGAGAGCGCCACCATCAGGTCGCCCACGGCGACGTCGGTGCGCATCCGGCCGGCCGCCTGCGCCGCCTCGACGAGACCGCGCACGGCCATGTCGAGTCGCTCGCGGCCGGCGTGCAGGTCGGGGTGGTCGGTGTCGAAGGCGCCGGAGAGCATGGGGCACAGGGCCCCGATCCGCTCGTCGGCCGCCACGTGGACGAAGCGGCGCAGCGCCGCGAAGGGGTCGGCCTCCTCGGCCGCCGCGGCGTCCGCCTGCTCCGTGGTGCGGGACAGGACGAGGAGGACGACCTCGCGGATCAGGACCGCGCGGTCGGGGAAGTGGCGGTAGAGCGTCGCGTTGCCGATGCCCGCACGGCGGGCGATCTCGTCGAGCGGGACTTCCGGCCCGAACTCGACGAACATCTCGCGCGCGGCCGACACGATCCGCTCGCGATTGCGCAGGGCGTCCGCCCGGGGGCGCGGCGGGCGGCGCGTTTCGGCGGCGATGCTCACGACTCCACTTCCTTCCGTGTTCTCCGTCCGCGGCTTGCGGGGCCGGCGGGTTGCCGGGTGCCGGGGCCGGGCCTGTCAGCCTCTGCCGGCGGTCCGGGACTTCGGCGCTGAAGTCCCGTGGCGTTCGGTGGGCCCCAACCGGGGACCGTGTCCCCGTTTCAGCGGAGACACGGGTTCAAACGGGGAAACGATCCCCGGTTATTTCCCCTCCGTGCTGTGACCTGAGCCACATATGCCTTCCGCCGGGAAAACCCCACGATCGGACCACCCGACGCGCGCCCCGCCACCGCCCGACACAGGCTGTTCGAAGTGAGCGCAGCCAGGGCCCGGCCTGCTGCCGCGGACCCCGAAGGCGATCGCATGGAGCAGACCCGCCACCGGATACGCAGACGCGGCAGGCTCGCCGGACTCGCCGCCTTCGCAGCCCTGACGCTGGCCGCCCTCACCACGGCGAGCTCGACGGTCCCGGCCCCCCACCGGGTCTACGCCGGCCCCAGCTCCGCGCCAGACGCCGTGGGCCTCGGACCCTGCCGTATCCCGACCGGCATCGGCGTCCAGATGTCGGAGGGCCTGCCCACCCCCGCCGGATACACCCGCTCCACCGGCGTGGTCCGCGCTCTCAACCTGATGATCGACTTTCCGGACGCGGAGGGCGCCGGTTCCGCCCTCGACCGGCTGGCGGAGTTCTTCCCCCAGACCTCGCAGTGGTTCGCCACCAGCTCGTACGGCCGGCTCAGCTACCGGCCGCACGCCCCCGTGAGCGACTGGCTGCGGATGCCGATGCCGTTCGCCGCCTACGGGATAGAGCGCGGCTCACCGTACGAACCGGGGTACCGGCAGCTTGTCGAGGACCTGGTCTCCGTCGCCGACCCGAAGGTGGACTTCGCCGACTACGACCTCGTCAACGTCCTGGTGACCCCCAACGCCGGCCCGTCGGCGCTGGACACCGTGCTCTCGGTGACCTTCTCCGGCAACGAGGCGGCACCGGTCGCCGACGGCGTGCCGCTCGCCAACACGTCCTTCGTCTACAGCCGTCAGGACGACGGTTCCGGCTCGTACTCGGAGACCGGCTACCGCGTCCTGCCGCACGAGAACGGCCACGTCTTCGGGCTGCCCGACCTCTACACCGCGAGCGGCGGCGGCGCGGTGGGCCACTGGGACATCATGTCCGAGGACTGGGGCGCCAACAACGACCTGCTCGGCTGGCACAAGTGGAAGCTCGGCTGGCTGGACAACAGCCAGATCGGGTGCGCCGCCACCCCCGGCACGACCGAGTACACCCTCACCCCGCTCGCCACGCGCGGCGGCTCCAAGATGGCGGTCGTGCCGCTGGACGAGAGCACCGGCTACGCGGCCGAGGTGCGCACCCGGGCCGGGAACGACGACCACGTGTGCGAGCCGGGCGTGCTCATCTACCGCGTGAAATCCGACGTCGACACGGGGCAGGGCCCGGTGACCGTCTCCGACAGCGACCGCGACAGCGGCGGCTGCACCCGGGGCGCCAACATCCACGCCGAACTGTCAGACGCCCCCTACCGGCCGGGCCAGACCTTCCACGACCGCGAGAACGGGATACGCATCTCGGTGGTCGACGAGGACGAGAACGGTGTCTACCGGGTCCGGATCACCCGCTCCGAAGCGACTCCCTGAGAACCCGCTTGAGGATCTTGCCCGTCGGGTTGCGCGGGATCGGCTCGTCCCGCAGCAGGACGTGGGCGGGCACCTTGAAGGCGGCCAGCTTCCCGCCGACGTGCGCCCTCAGCTCCTCCGCGGTGACCGTGGCGCCGGCACGCAACCGGACCACGGCCGCGACCTCCTCCCCCAGCACCGGGTGCGGCACGCCCAGCACAGCGGCGTCGGCGACCTCGGGGTGGTCGTGCAGCACGGCCTCGACCTCGACGCAGTACACGTTCTCCCCGCCCCGGACCACCATGTCCTTGATCCGGTCGACGATGCTGACGCGGCCCTCCCGCACCGTCGCGAGGTCTCCGGTCCTGAACCAGCCGTCCTGGAAGGCGGCCGCGCCGGCCGGCTCGTCGCGCCAGTAGCCGCGGACGAGCGACTGCCCGCGCAGCCACAGCTCGCCGACCTCCCCCTCGGGGAGCGGCTCGCCGTCCGCTCCGGCGATCCGCACCTCGGTCGCGGGCGAGGGCATGCCCACACTGCCCGGGTCGTCGCGGTAGCCGTCCCCCGAGTTGGCGAGCACACCGCCGCAGGTCTCGGTCAGTCCGTAACCGCTGCGGGGCTCGATCCGGTGCCCGTAGCGGGCGGTCAGCCGGGCGACCAGATCGGGCGGGGCGGCCGCGCCGCCCGTGCTGAGGTGGCTGAGCGTCGCCAGGTCCGAGCCGGTGCGCTCGGCGGCGTCGAGAAGCTGGAGCGCCGTCGTCGGCACGCCCGAGTAGTGCGTGACGCCGTGCTCCTCGATCAACGCGAGGGCCTTCTCCGCGTCCCACTTCCGCATCAGTACGAGCGTGCCGCCGACGCCCATCATCGAGTACAGCGTGGTGAACGCGGCCACATGGAAGAACGGGAACGTCATCAGGACGACCGGCGCGGGCCCCTGTCCGGGCAGCACACCGCGCGCGAGCGATGCGGCCGCCGCGTGGTAGCGGGGGTGCAGTGCCGCGCCGGCCTGTGCGAGATGCGTGGCGACGGCGCCCTTGGGGCGGCCGGTGGTCCCGGACGTGTAGATGATCGTCGCGTCGTCCTCAGCGGCGACCTCGACGGCGGGCGGCGCGGCGAACGGGTCCGGCGCGGGCAGGTCCTCGTACCGCTCGACACCACCGGCACCAGCGCCGGCAGCCTCGTCGCGGAGTCCGCCCTCGTGCCCGTCGCGGGGTCCGTCGTCGAGACCGTCGCGGGGTCCCTCCTGGTGGAAGACGACGCAGCGCGCGCCGTTGCGCTTCCGCCACTCCTCGACGCGCGGCAGCCGCTCACCGTCCACGAGCAGGACGCGCGGCGTGCAGTCGTCCAGCGCGTACGTCAGCTCTTCCTCGGTCCACCAGGCGTTGAGCGGGACGGCGACGAGGCCGGCGAGCTGCGCCGCCCAGAAGGCGATCTGCCACTCGGGGTGGTTGCGCATCGCGACGGCCGCCCGGTCCCCGGGACGCAGCCCGTAGACGTCCACGAACCGCCGGGCCAGGGCGGACGCGGCGGCGAAGAACTCGCCGTACGTGTACGTCCCGCTCTCCGCCACGAGGAACGGCCGGTCCCCGAACGCCCACGTCGCCTCGACGAACTCCGGCAAGGTGCGGGGCCCGTTCGCGTAGATCAGCCCGCCGTCCTCGCCCCGTACGACTTCGAAGGGAGCACCGGGAGCGGTGAGGGCGGCTACGGGGTACGAGTGCGACACGGGCGGCCTTCCTAAGCGCATGCTCAGTACGCCCGCGACGCTATGCCGCTCCTCGGACCCCGTCAAGCGCCGGCCGCCGGCCCCGCCCGCCCCCTGGCCAACCCCCGTCCACCCTGACCGCCGACCGGATTCCCACTCCCGACGTACTGTCGTAACCCGGTCTTAATCGCGCATGCGAGCGAGCGGCGTCAAGACCCTAGGCAGCCACGTCAATGGCCGGTACTTTGCGCCCCTGCCCGCTGCGAAACGCGGCGCGGCGGTGGCTCATCAAGGGGGTACTTTGCGCGACTTCAGCCTTCCGCCGCTGGTGGAGACCCTGGCGACGGGAAGCCTTGCCGACTCGGT
Source organism: Streptomyces kurssanovii (assembly GCF_040677245.1). Taxonomy (NCBI): domain Bacteria; kingdom Bacillati; phylum Actinomycetota; class Actinomycetes; order Kitasatosporales; family Streptomycetaceae; genus Streptomyces; species Streptomyces kurssanovii. The sequence continues at coordinate 56,193 of NZ_JBFAQK010000041.1, read as the reverse complement.
CTACGACGTGGCCGAGCGCACCCCGAAGCTGTTACAGCTGTCCCGGCGCGTCAGCGGCCCCGGCGGCGACGAGTGGGTCCCGGTGACCGCGTCCGAATTCCGTGACGAGGTGGTGGGGTTGGCGAAGGGACTGCTGGCCGAGGGCATACGACTCGGTGAGCGGGTCGCCGTGATGTCCCGGACCCGCTACGAGTGGACCCTGTTCAGCTATGCGCTGTGGTCGATCGGCGCGCAGGTCGTACCCGTCTACCCCACTTCCTCCGCGGACCAGGTCCGTTGGATCCTGTCGAACACCGAGGTGGTGGCCATCGTGGTCGAGCACGAGGACCACGCCATGACGGTGGGGGCGGCCTGCGACGGGCTGTCGCTGCTCCGTTCGATGTGGCAGCTGGACTCGGGCTGCGTCGAACGGCTGACGGAGCGGGGCCGGCATGTGCCGGAGACCGTGGTGCACCGTCACCGCCGGGCGGTGGGACCGCAGTCGATCGCCGCCATCACGTACACGTCGGGCACCACCGGCCGGCCCAGGGGCTGTGTGATCACCCACGCCAACCTCGCGGCCGAGTGCGACACCCTGTACACGGGCTGGAAGAGCATCCTCGCCGAGCCGGGCGAGCAGCCGTGCATCCTCGCCTTCCTGCCGCTGTCGCACATCTACGGGCTGATGGTGCAGGTGGCCTGCATGCGGGGCGGCGTCAGGCTGGGCCACCAGCCCGACCTCTCGCCCGACGCGCTGCTCCCCGCCCTCGCGTCCTTCCGGCCGACCTACATCTTCGCCGTGCCGTACATCTTCGAGAAGATCTTCGACAAGGCGCGCCGGGCGGCCGAGCAGGCCGGGCGGGGGGAACTGTTCGACAAGGCCGTCGACACGGCGGTGCGCTACGCCGAGGAGGTGCAGCGGCGGGAGACAGGTGAGGGGCCCGGGCCGGGACGGATGCTCAAGGCCAGGCACGCCCTCTACGACCGCCTGGTGTACCGGCGGCTGCGGGCCGTACTGGGCGGCCGCGTCCGGCACGCCACCTCAGGCGGCTCGACCCTCGACCGGGAACTCGGCCTGTTCTTCGACGGCGCAGGGATCACCGTCCACGACGGGTACGGGCTCACGGAGACCACCGCCGCGGTGACCAGCCAGCCACCGGGCCGCCCCCGGTTCGGCACCGTGGGCCGGCCGCTGCCGGGCTGCTCCGTACACATCGCCCAGGACGGGGAGATCTGGGTCCGCGGCGACGTCGTCTTCGCCGGCTACCACAACGACCCGGTGGCCACCGGGTCCGTCCTGCGCGACGGCTGGCTCGCGACGGGCGACGTGGGCTGGCTCGACGACGGCTATCTCGTGATCACGGGACGCAAGAAGGACATCATCGTCACCAGCGGCGGGAAGAGCGTCAGCCCCCGGATCCTGGAGGACCGGCTACGCCTGCACCCGCTGATCTCGCAGTGCCTCGTGGTCGGCGACAACCGGCCGTTCATCGCGGCCCTGATCACCCTGGACCCCGAGGCGTCGAAGCACTGGTACCAACTGCGCGGCAAACAGCTGTCGTTCCCTCACGGCGCGACGATCGACAAGGAACTGCACGCGGAGATCCAGCGGGCCGTGACCATGGCGAACAGTGCGGTGTCCCGGGCCGAGTCGATCCGCGCGTTCCGGATCCTCCCGAACGAGTTCAGCATGGACGACGGCCTGATGACGCCGTCACTGAAGCTGCGACGGGGCGCGATCGTGAAGGCGTACGCGGCGGACATCGAGGAGCTGTACTCGTCCACCTGAGCCGGAGTGCTCGCGGGAGCGGGCTGGAGGCCGGGCCCGGGCATGCTCCACGCCTGGGCCCGGGACGGGCGGGGGCGCGATGCCCTTCCCCCAGGGCCCGACCCCGTGCACGGACCCGCCATGCTCCCGCGCCACACCAGTACGCCGCTGACCTGCGGAAACGGGAATGTTGCCAGCGCGTATCCCTTATCCGCTAGGCTAGTCGCCGGATCTCGGCCGAGGTCCATGCCTTCGTAGCTCAGGGGATAGAGCACCGCTCTCCTAAAGCGGGTGTCGCAGGTTCGAATCCTGCCGGGGGCACCAGCGCAAAGGCCCCGGACCGATCATGGTCCGGGGCCTTTGACATCCACTTCTGACATCAACGCGGGCGGTCACTCACGACCGGGCCGCCTCTTGAGCAGCCGGTCCATGTGGCTGATGGCCTCGCGCTGCGTGTCCTGGACGACGTGCGTATAGACGTCCATGGTGACGCTGATCTGGCTGTGCCCGAGGATCTCCATCACGACGCGAGGAGCGAGTCCGGACGCAGCTTCCCAACCGGGTGCGTGTCACCCGAACACAGGGAGGTTGGCGGCTGCGTACTCATCGGCTGTGCGGAACACGCTGGCACAGCGTGGGCACTCCGCGCGGCCGAAGAGATATGTCACCCCCTCGGCCAGCCGGTCTTGACCGTCCCGGACCGCGAGGTCGTACATCCACCGCCCCATGCCGTCGAGCTCCGCGACGGACGCCGGCAGCAGGTCGCGCCGGTCGACATCGCCCGCGTCCCAGTCCCGGTAGGCCGAGTAGTACCCGTATCCCCCGATGGCGATGGTCACCGTCAGGGCGCAGTGCGGACAGTCCACCTCGTAGAACTCGTCGCTGACGTCACCGAGGACGGCACTCCAGTGGAACTGCCCTTCGATCGCGAGGAGGGTGCGAAGGCCCCGATGTAGTCGGTCGGACGCGTCCGCAGACGCTGGTCCACCAGTTCCCGAAGCTCCGCGATGGCGTCGGGGCTCTCCACGAACATGCGCTCACCCTGATCGTCCGTCATCGCGCTGCGCACGATCCCTCCGGCCATATCCAGCGCTTGTGTTTCGCTCCGGGCGAGCGCGACCAGACGTGGCAGTGCGGCAAGACTCCCAGGGACGAGGGTCTCGCCCTCGATGCACAGCATGGTCCATAGCTCGCGCCACACGCTCTCGTCTCCGGTCCCTGCCTCCACCTGCTCCAGGAGTGCGGGCACGAGCTCGGCGGTCCGAGGTACGTAAGGCGGTTCCCACTTCGTCACCCTCACATTCAAGCGTGCCCAGAGCCGCCCAGAAGGCCCGGATCCCGAGATGACCAGATCGGCTGGGGCGTGTCCCTCGCGTGCCCCGTGCAGCGGGGAACAGCAGGGACCGACGGGCGCTTGCGGGCGGCCAAACCTGAAAGCGACCCCTGGCCGTAGCACTGGTCAGGGACCGTTTCACTGTGCGGTGCGTGCGGGATTTGAACCCACGGTGACTCGCGCCACGGCGGTTTTCAAGAGGGTGCTGCGGGAAGCCTGCTGTACGTGCCTGACCTGCTCCTTCGGGCCCGTCACTAGCCCCTGTGGTCCCAGGCGGTCCACGCCGGGTCCACTGCGACCGCTGCGGGCCCGATCGCACCCTCTCCAGCAGTCCTACAGATGCCCCGCTCGCGGTCTTGGGCGAGGGCCAATCGCTACCGTCCGCGTCTCCTCAGGCCGGCTGCCTATTCGTCACTATGACGTGAATTTGATTGAACCTGGGAGCCGGTGTCCGTAGCTCTGCGATGCTGGAGGCCGATCGAGAGGGGCCGCAGCGATGCAGTGGAAGATCCACGGGGAACGTCCGATCTACGAGAACAGATGGGTGAACTTGTGGCTCACCGACGTCGAGACGCCTGACGGGAGCCGCTGGGAGCATCACGTCGTCAAGCTCCGCCACCTGGCCGTGGCCGCCGTCGTCAACGAGCGGCGCGAGGTCCTGATGCTGTGGCGGCATCGCTTCATCACGAACGCCTGGGCATGGGAGCTGCCCATGGGGTTGGTCGAGGAGGGCGAGAGCCCGGCGGAAGCAGCAGCCCGTGAGGTGCTGGAGGAGACCGGCTGGCGGCCCGGCCCGATCAAGTCGCTGATCTACGCCGAGCCGGCCAATGGCATCACCGACTCCCAGCACCACGTCTTCCGGGCTGACGGAGCGACGTACGAAGGTCCGCCGACCGAGAAGAACGAGTCGGACCGGATCGAATGGATCCCGCTGGCCAACGTGCGGGGCATGATCGACCGACGCGAGATTGTCAGCAGTGGTTCCCTCGTCGGTCTGCTCTACGTACTTATGGACGACGCGATCCGCTGATCTGCCGGGGCAGCGCTTCCCGGAGCCTGGACTCGAACGCCACCGCGGCCGGTTCCCGGCGGAAGGGCTCCAGCTGCTCGTAGAACTCCCGGAGGTGGCCGGCGACTCGTTGCGAGCTGACGGCCGCTGCCGGGGCCAGGGCGTCCATGGCCGTGTGGCACGCCTCGTCGAGTTTGCCGCGTTGGAGCTGGGTGCGGGCGAGCCAGAAAGCGTGGAAGGCGCGGCCTCGGTGGTTCGTCTGGTGTTCTCGGCGCAGAGCGTCCGCGATGAGGGGTTCGGCGAGGGCGACTTCGCCCAGGCGGCCGTGCGCGATACCGGTGTCCACGATCAGCTTCGGCTCGTCGAAGTAGGCGACCCAGGCCGGGTCCGGATCACCGGTGCTGATCCGTCCGAAGTGGGTGTGCGCTTCCGAGATCGCGGTGTGGGTAGCGCCGTGGTTGCCGAGGGTGGCGTGGGCGAAGGCTTCGCGCATCGCGAGCATGGCCAGCACGCGCGGTGTCGTCCCTGCGGTCGTTCGGGCCTGGTCCTGGGCGGCCGTGACGAGTGCGAGGGCGTCGCCGGGCTTGTCCTGGTAGGTGGCCTGGAGACTCATGCAGGCGAGGACGTTGGCCATGAACTGGCGGTCGTCAATGGCCTTGGCCAGGCCGAGGGATTCGGTGAAGTAGGCGCGTGCCTGGTTGTACTGGCGGGCGTCGAAGTAGGTCCATCCGGTGAGCCGGGCCAACTCGGCCGCGATGCTGTGCAGGCCGTCCCGTAGAGGAGCCGGACGCTGCTCCTTGAGGAGGTCGACGACGTAGCGGAGCTGGCCGACGACCGCCGACCGTAAGGTCTCGCCGCCGTGCTCGTCGTCCCGGCGCCAGTAATCCGCGATCGACGAGTGCAACGCGTCCAGCGTCGACGCGCTGAGATCCTGCTCGGCTGCCAGGGCGAGGATGCTGTCGACGTCCGCCCCCGGTAGTCCGACGGCCAGTGGTTCGACGGCTGAGGGGGCCGGTACCTCGGCCGGTTCGCGGGGCGTGACTGTCAGGCTGGGCGGCGTCTCCCAGGAGCGTCGGGCAAGGCCGAGCATGTGTCCGGGGATGCGCAGTCCGTCCGAGATCCGTTCGATCACGTCCATGTGCAGCAGCTGCCGCCGTCCGGCGATCACCTCGCCCACGCGGCTCGGGGTCAGGTCGCAGCGACGCGCGACCATCGACGGATAGATGCCTGCTCGTGCCTTGACCAGCTGAAAGATGCGGCCGAAGTCTCTGGCCTGGCATGCCTCGATCATCACTGGGTCCGTGAGCAGGCTGACCGGGAGTTCCTTCGAGCGAGATGGCTCGGGCATCGGGCACGCTCCGGCATGAGGACTACGGATCGCTGCACTTGGTCAACCGAGGGTGATGTTACCCAAGTTGGGTAATCCGCTTGGCCTTTCTGACCGGTCCCGCGGATCGCGATGCTCCTGGCCATGGCGAACGGACAGGACGACGTACGGATGACGTTGCGGGTCTCCCGCGACTCCGGCCAGACGTGGGGGCCTCTCACTGAGGTACGCGTGGGCGAGGACCCGGTGGTCCCGGAGAACCCGGGCCGCTACCCGCCGTGCCTCTGCCCCCGGTGCTCGCAGCAGGCCCGGAACGCCGTCGCATCCTTCCGGATGGTGTCGTGATGCGGTGCGTGCACTGGCGCGGGGTGCCCCTCGACCTGGCACGGGAAGCGCGGGAGAAGTCGGCCGCCCCGTACATCGACAGGGCCGTGCAGTGCCAGCTGTCCGCACACGACGAAGGTGAGCACTTCGGTCTCCTCACCGACGCCGGCGCATACGGGACCGCGCTGTGGCTCCGCTGGCACGGGGCGGACGAGGCGGAACTTGTCGTACTGCCGGACTGCCCGGTGGCCGCCCCGGGTCCTGACGGTGAGGGCTGCTGCCTGTTCGCCGACCACGCCAGGCAGCACACCTGGGAAGACGCCCTGGAGGAGGTCTCGTGCACCAACTGATCGCGAGCCCGCCCAAGACCTGGCGCCCTCGCTCGCCTCGCAACGAACAGTGCGGGGACTGCGGTGGCAGCGGCGCCAATTCGTCCGGCAGAACCTGCGGCACCTGCAACGGGCTTGGCGAGATCCACTGCCGCCGCCGGCCGCCAGGAGTCCCGTGTGCTGTCCCGCTCCGTGATCCGGAAGGAGGGCCACCGATGGCCCACGCTCTGATCGCCTCCCCGTTCCTCGACGGGCACCTTCTCCTCAAGCCGGGAGCAAGGGCCGGTGCCCGAATCTCCGCCGACCACTACGAGGGCCTGCGCCAGGCCGCCACCGACGGTGAGTCGCTTCCCGCCTGGGCGGTGCAGACCGCCGCCGACATGTGGGGCCTGGACCTGGGCGGCCGCCCCGCGCAGGACACCGTGCTGGTACGCCAGCCGTCCCCGTATGGATACTGCCGGGCCTCCTGGGAAATCAACCTCGGCTGCAACTTCGGCTGTAAGCACTGCTACCTCGGCGAGCGGCCCTTCTCCGGCCTCGGCTGGGAGGACAAGGTGCGGCTGCTGGACATCATGCGCGAGGCCGGTGTCCTCTGGCTCCAGATCACCGGCGGCGAACCCACCATGGATCCCCACTTCCAGGGCGCCTACCGGTACGCCTGGCAGGCCGGGATGATGCTCACCATCTCCACCAACGGCTCGCTGCTCTGGCGGCCGGACCTCCTCAAGCTCTTCCGTGACTGCCCGCCTTACCGCCTGGTGGTCAGCATGTACGGGGCGAGTGAGGAGTCCTTCGACACGCTCACCCAGCGCCGCGGGGCGTGGAAGGCGTTCCGGCGCGGCGTCGACGCCGCACGCGAGGCGGGGCTGCCGCTGCGGATCAACGTCGTGGTGACCGAGGACAACGCCTCCGAGGCCGACGAGATGGCCGCCCTCGCCGACGAGTGGAACGTCGAGAACCACGCGTACACGAACATGACGCCCACGATCTACGGCGGCGGTGAGCCGCTGCTCGCCCAGTCCGCCGCCCACCTGCGGCAGCGCAAGCCGTTCGCCGGCTGCAACGCTGGACACACCTTCTTCCACGCCGACCCTCACGCCAAGGTCTCGATCTGCAAGGTCGGCCGCGACGACCAGATCGACCTGATGGCCGAAGGCATCGACGGCCTCACCCGGCTCGGCGCCATCGCCGACCGCCTCATGCTTCGCACCGGTGGGTGCGAGGGCTGCGCCCTGTCCGGCACCTGCCGGGTCTGCCGCCCCCTGGCCAAGCACTACCAGGAGGCCAAGGCGCCGCTGCACAGCTACTGCCAGCACGGAGACAAGGAGAACGCCTCATGACCCCGCCCGTACCGGTGACCATCCTCCCCGGCCCGCCGGCCTCGGCCCGCCGCGCGGCCCCGCCCGTCGCGACCGCGTCGATCACCGCCGTCCAGGACCTCGACGTGATCGTGGAGAGCGCGGAGTGCTCCTGCGACGCCGGGGACGACAACCCCCACTGACCGACACGATCAGGTCAACTCAGTTCAGGCCCTGGCGCGCTCGCGTCGGGGCCTGAGCCCTGCCCGGCTCACCGTTAGGGTGCCGCTCATGTTCTTCCGCTGGGACTGGCTCCGGCCCCAACTGACCGCGCCGATCGTGCCGACTCTCGGTCCTGTCCACCCCGACGCCCTGACCGTCGGGATCTTTGAGGACGTCCTGCGAGCGGCCGACACCGGTGGCTTCCTGCCCTACGACAAGGACCGGCGCTGGGGCGGCGAGAAGGACGAGAAAGTCCTTCACGAGGACGTGGTGCATCACCCTGAGCGCACCCTCATCCCCACCCTGACCCGGCGCGGACGCGGCACTGTGAAGGTCTTCGCCTACGGGCTCCCCGACGGCGTCGTGGATGAGGCCGCCGAGCTGGCCGCGAAGCTCACCGCCGGGTACGACGTGGCAGGCGCCCGGGTCGTACGCCCCCTCAGCCCCGAGACCACGCATCCGCGCGGCACCCGCATCCAGCTGAAGGATTTCACCGCGGGCTCCTGCCCCGCCCCCGATGGCCCGGTCCGGCCCATCACCGCCTGGCCGACCGCCGTGCAGAAGACCTTCGCGCCGTTTGCCGAGGCGATGGCCGCCGACGGCCTGGCCTTCCTCCACACCCAGATGCAGGCCAGCCGGTGCGGCCCGGTCCTCACCGCCGCAGTCGAGGACCGCATCGTGGGCGCGATCGGCCCCATGGAGGTGCTCCCCGATGCCATCGGACGCCCCCAACTCATGCCCCAGTACTTCGCCGTCCTGCCCGAGGCCCGTGGCCAGGGCCTGGGACGCATCCTGTGGCAGGCGGCAATGCACTGGGGCCAGTCCCACGGCGCCGCCTACCAACTCCTCCAGACCGAGGTCGGCGGCCCCTCTGACCGGCTGTGCCGGGCCGAAGGACTGGCCTCCCTCGGCTTCACCCACACCACAGCGGCGTAACCGCCGGATCTAGGACGCCGCGAGGTCACAACCTGTCCAGTGCCTCTCGGGTGATCCGCCGCATCACCGCGCCTCGTCACCATCGATACGTGTGTTGTAGGCGTGCGTGATGTACGTCGTCGCGGCCTGAGAGATGATCTCCGGCATGACGAAGGGCGGCCGGGCAGGCTCGGACAGCGACGAGGCCGACGCCTGGCGTGCACGATTGGGCTGGGCGTTCGGCCTCATAGCCGACGATCCCGCTGAGCGGGAGGTGGCACTCGCTCATCTGGATGGGGCTCGGAGAAATGCCTGGGCGGCTCTCGACCGGTGGAACGAGTTGTGGCATCTCACGAGGCCGCTGGGGCCGGAGGAGCAGTATCAGGAGCCGGCCTTCAGGCGGGCGCGCGAGGTGTACGCAGACATGTGTAGTCATTCCCTGCCGGAAGGACTGTGGGTGGGCGAGGGCGCCCGCGGGCCGAGTCTGCCCTATGCGCTTCTCTTTCTGGAGTGGAAGCACGGTTCCCCCGCGAATGGACAGAGCACGCAAAGGCGTGGGGCACGAAGCAGTCGCTCATCCGCCGCATGGCCGTTGCCGACCATGATCAGCCGACCAGGGCGAAGCTCATCGACCTCGTCGAGGTCGTCGTCCAGCGGGCCTACCGCTGCAAGGACCGCGAGTACGTTCGCATCGCACGAGCAGTCGACGGTGAGGACACCGGGCTGCTGAAGACTCCGCCCCGAGGCTGGACGCGCCGCCGCCCCGCGGGTTCTCCTGGTGGAGGACCCGCGGGGCGGCGGTGTGGGGCTTCGGGTGGGTCAGGAGACGTGGTTGTACGCGGGGCCACCGGTCAGGACCGGGCTGGAGACACGGCCGGCGAAGGGGCTCCTGTAGTTGCCGGTTCCGGCGTAGAAGTAGCCGGTGTTGCCCGGGCCGTACGCGAACAGGTCGGGGCGGCCGTCGTTGTTGGCGTCGCCGATGCCGATGGTGTCGGTGTACGCGTTCCAGCCGCCGCCGATCTGCTTGCGGGCGGCGAAGGTGCCGTCACCCTTGCCGAGGTAGAGCCAGAGCACACCGGCCTTGTCACGGGCGACGAGGTCACCGGCGGCGGCGCCGCCGATGTTGCCGGTGGCGGTGATCTGGTTGTAGACGCCCCAGCCGCCGTTGCCGATCTTCTGCCGCTTGGCGAAGGGGGCGCTGAGGTTGCCGGTGTTCTTGTAGAGCCACAGGACACCGGCCTTGTCGGTGGCGACCATGTCCGCCCGGCCGTCACCGTTCAGGTCGCTGCCGCCGGTGATCCGGGTGTACGTGTTCCAGCCGCCGCCGATCTGCTTGCGGGCCGAGAACGACGCCCCGTAGCCGTTGCCGGTCACGTCGTACAGCCACAGGACGCCGCTCCTGTCCCGGGCGACGAAGTCCGCGGCACCGGCGCCGATGCCGCCGATGGTCTCGATCCGGTCGTAGACCTGCCAGCCGCCACCCACCCGGCCACGCTCGTTGGTCGACGCCACGAGGGTCTTCTTGGTGGCGTCGTACGTGGTGTCGGCCCGCCACAGCACGCCCTCGGCATCCCGGGCCAGCAGGTCGGGGGTGCCGTTCCAGTTGAGGTCGTGCGGGGAGGAGACGCCCTTGGCGGCCGTGAAGCTGCCGGAGGCCTCCACGGCCGGACCGACGCCGTTCTGCGGATGGGCCGTGAACGACCAGTCGTACGTCCCGACCTCCGCGTCCTTGCCCATCTGGGATTCGGCCGCGATCTCCTGCCATCTGATGCCGAAGAACCCGTCGCGGTACCAGTAGGGGCTGCCGGCGGACTCGCTGTAGATGTGCAGCCTCTTCGCGAAGGACTTGCCGGTGCCGCGGTGGGTGATCTTCAGGTCTACGTCGACGTTCTCCCGGGACAGCTTCCACTTGAGCGGTATCGGGGAGGTGAGGTCGAAGGTGTGCGGAATCTGCGCACCGAGGTAGAGGAGCTGCACCGGCTTCCCGGTGGAGGCGACCAGCTCGGCGGCCGGCTTGCCGTCCGCGCCGAGGGAGATCCGGTAGAGCCCGTCGCCGTGCTCGACGGTGCCACCGCGCACGAACAGCGTGTTGTCGGGGCCGGTCTCGACCTGGGTGACGTAGTCGACGAGCTTGACCGTCTCGCCCGAGGTCAGGGACTTCGCCGTGAAGGGCACAAGCGGTCGCGAGTCACCCGTGCCGTCTCCCTCCAGGGTCCCCGGGGTCCCGTACATGGACCACGAGCCCAGCAGGCCGACGGCCATGCTCTCGCCCTCGTAGAGATCGAAGTCGGTCACGGTCTCGACGCCGGTGGCACGGTCCACCGTGTAGACCTTGCCCCCCTCCTCCGACCAGACCAGGTGCGTGGCGGAGAGCGAGCTCCAGCTGGTGAAGTAGGCGTCGGTCTCGTGGGTGGAGACCACCTTGGCGGCGGCGAGGTCCACCACGGCGAACTCGCGCCGCCACGACGTCTCCGACCGCAGGGCGTAGGAGAGCAGGACCGAGCCGTCACGGGGTGAACCGGAGACGATGCTCGTAGCCCCGGGCGGAAGGCCTTCGACCTTCCGCTGCGTGACGGTGTCGCCGGTACGGGTGACGAGGCGCAGCTCCACGGAGCCGTCCGGCTGTGTCATCTGCGCCAGGACCGTGTCACGGGAAACGGCCTTCACATAGACGCCGTTCAGCGGGCGGAGGTCGATCGTGACGGTCCTGCCGCCGTCGGCCATGTCATGGAGCTTCACGACCAGCGAACGGCTCGTGCTCTGTCCCTGCCCGGTCATGATCACGTCCGACCCGGTGGAATCGGCCACCGGGGCGTCGATGACGGTGGTCGAACCGTCCGCGAACCGGGTCCACTTGAGCACCGGACCCGTGGTCCCCCGCTCCTGGGTGAGGAAGCCGGTCTTTCCGGCCGCGGCGAACCGGTACGCGTCCGTCGGGTACGCGACGGGTGCCGCCTGCGTTCCCGCCTCGGCCGCCACGGCGGCGGGCGGGGGTGCGGCGGTGGCCGGGACGGACAGGGCGCCCGCACCGAGCGTGACAGCGAGGACGGTGGTGATCGCTGCGGAGACACTCCGACGGGTCGTGCGTGCGGAGATCAAAAGTTCCTCCTGGGGAAATCGAATCGACGCGTGATCCTGCTGGCGCCGCTCCATGAGACTTCCGTTCGGACCGGAGGGTTGTACGCGTGGGAAGGCCTGCACAGAACACCGGGCCGCACCCGGCCTCTCCGGCCACGCCGGGCCGTCTCCGGGGCATCCCGGGGGCCACGTCGGCGCCTCCCTCGGGTCAGGCCCCTACCGCCGCCGGGAAACAACGGGCAGCCTCCCGTACAACCCTGAGTTCACATCAGGTGTCGAAGAGGGCCCGGCGCGTACCGCGGTGCGTACCGGCCGCCGGCTCCGTTCCGAAGGAGCTTTCAGCCGCGAGGAACAAAGCCCCCGTTCAAGAACATTCGTCGCATCAGGCGTACAACCGTCCGGCCGTCTCACAGGTCTTGTGGGCGTGGCGTTCTCCGCCGCTCGCACGTCCTTCTCCGAGGAGGCCCCCGCCCCATGTCACGCGCCCGCGTCCGCACCTCCAGGTTCCGGCTGACCGTCGCCGTCGCCGTCGCCCTGGCCACCACGACCGCCGGCACGCTCGCCGGCCCGGCCACCGCCGCGACGGCGGCACCCGCCGGAGCGGCCGAGGTCGCGCGGCAGGCCGGGGACGCGGCCTTCCCGTTCACCGGCAGCTTCCTCTCCGCCGGGCCCAACGGGTTCCTGGGCGTTCGGACGGACGGCGTCGCCGTTTGGATGCGGTACGCGGACGGCTCCGGCACCACGTTCCCGAAGAACGCCGCGGTCACCTACCGAGGCGCCGCCGGAGCCGACGTCGTCGTGGCGAGCGAAGGAACCCGCCACACCGTCCGCGACATGGCCGAGGGCGGCGACCCGGTCGTCATCGACATCCCCTACCGGCTGGAGGAGGTCAACGGGTCGACGCTCGTGATGGTCGACACGGCCACCGACGAACTCCACCTCGTCAGCCGGGTACCCGGCGGCGAGGTCGTCGACCGCAAGGTGACCGGGATGCCGGCGGGAGTCCTCTGGGAGTTCTACGGCTCTACGCCCGGCACGGTCGCTGTACAGACCTCGGCGCCGGACTACGGCTTCCGTATCGCCCTGGTCGACGTGGCCACGGCCGCCACCGTCGAGACGTACGACGTCGGCAACTACAGCGGCTTCGCGCAGGTCACGCCCGACCGCGTGCTGTGGGAGTCGCCGTACGGCCGGACCACGATCGTGGACCGCGAGACCAGGCAGGCCGAGACCCACCCCTACCGCGCGCAGATCGCCCTGGGCGGCGACTGGCTGGCGATCACGGGCGGCGACAGGCTCGTCGTCGACGGGGTCACGTACCCGAACAGGCCGGTCGTCCTCAAGTCGCTGAAGGACGGCCGGAAGGTCCCGCTCCTCGACCTCGCGGGTCGCGTGGCCCAGGTCGGTGACGGCACGCTCCTGGTGCCCGGCGGCACCTTCGCCCAAGGCCGAGGCCTCTTCCGCATCTCGCTCGACGCGAGCGGCACCCCGGCGGCCACCATGATCGCGGACGAGCAGCGCCCCCTGGGAATCGTCCTGGAGCAGGTGAATGTTCCGAGCGTGTACCGCTTCGACGGCACCGACGGTCGCGTGACCTGGAAGACCAGCGATTCGGACCTGGGCGTCTCGCTGGATCTCACCCACGTGGCCACCGGCCGCACGGTGTCGCTCTGGAGCTACTACGACACCTTCATCGACTGGGACGGTTACCTCGACCAGGTGATCGGCGCCTACAACGGCGCGTACACCTGGAAGATGACCGCCCACCCCGCGTCCGGGGTCGGCCCCGCCGCCGTGAAGACCGGTACGACCACGGTGGACCGTGGCACCGCGGCGCGCGACTTCAACGACAACGCCCACGCGGACGCGCTCGTCCGCGACAGCTCGGGCAACCTCTCCGCGTACGACCTCAGCCAGCTGCGCGCCATGGGCAACAGCCCCGACTGCCACGAAGAGGGTTGCCCGCCGGTCGTCCGGGACCCGAAGCCGGACGTGCTGGGCACCGGCTGGAACACGTACACGCTGATGGCCTCCCCCGGAAACGCGGCGGGCACTGCCTCGGACGACGTCGTCGGCCGGGACCGCGACGGTGTGCTGTGGCTCCACCGGAGCAGCAAGCAGAAGCTCCTGCCCCGTACGAGGATCGGCGGCGGCTGGCAGGTCTACAACAAGATCACCGGCGGGTCCGACCTCAACGGCGACCGGCGCGGCGACCTCCTCGCCACCGACACCTCCGGCGTGCTGTGGTTCTACGCCTCCACCGGCAATGCCACGGCCCCCTTCAAGGCCCGCAAGAAGATCGGCGGCGGCTGGGGCGTCTACAACCTCCTCACCGCTCCGGGCAACATCGCGGGGGCCTCGGGCGGCGACCTCCTCGCCCGCGACACCTCCGGCACCCTGTGGCTCTACCTGGGCAAGGGCGACGGCACCTTCACCGCCCGTCGCAAGGTCGGCGGCGGCTGGCAGAAGTACACCCACGTGCTCCCGGCGGGCAGGAACGGCACGGGCGTTGCCGACCTCTACGCCGTCGGACCCTCCGGCTCCGCGCTCTACTCCGGCCGCGACAGCACGACCCGGCCCTTCGAAACGGCCTACGCACTGCCCCTGCGCACCGACTCCACCCGCTTCAAGACCTTCTTCTGATCCTGTCTCCGCGTGGACAGGGGCTTTGAGACCCTTGAGGCCATGAGCACACCTCCCGACGGTCTGCCCGTCTACCGCGTTCTGACCGGTCCCGACGACGCGGCGTTCTGCCGTCGTGTCAGTGAGGCCCTCGCCCTTGGATACCGGCTCCATGAAGGGCCGGCCGTCACGTTCGACGGAGACAGGGTCGTCGTGGCCCAGGCGGTGGTCTGGCCGACGGAGCCGTAGGAGGGGCGCGGGGCCCGGGCGACGGCCGCGCCTCACGCCGGGGCGAGGAATCCGGAAGGCCCCGTCACCAGTCGCAGTCGTCGCGGTCCCAGCGGCCCCCGCCGGGGTGGTCGCGGTCGTCGCGGCAGTTGTCCCGGTCCCGCCAGGTCTCGGACGGGGTGGGGGTGGGCGTCGGCGTGGCGGCCGTGGTGGTGCGGGACGACGGCGAGGAGGAGACGAAGGCCGACGCCTTCGCCGGGGCCGGGGAGGAGACCGGCGAAGAGGCCGGAGAGGAGGCGGGGGACGAGGCGGGCCGCGCCCCCGCGGTGGACGAAGGGTCCGGGGCGCCCGCGGTGGGCGACGGGACGTCCGTCGGGGTGATCAGGTTGGGGCGCCCGCCGACTTCGATGTCGGCCACGGGAGCGGGCTCCCCCACGGCTTCGCCGCCGTCGTCCCCGAGTATCAGCGCCGCGCCGCCGAGCAGCGCGCCCGCTCCGAGTACGGCGCAGAGGCCGAGCAGCACCTTGGGGCGTGACGGGGCCCGGTGACGGCCTGATGTCCGAGCGCCGGGCACCGCGCACGCCTCGCACGCGCGTCCGTCGGGTCTGCATCCCTCACAAAGCATGACGGACACTATGCAGCACTGCCGTACCCGCCCGCAGGCAAGGGGTCTGTTCGTCCCGCGAGGAGGCTCACGCGCGGCACTCGGCCCGCATCTGCGCCGCCGCGTGGTGTGCTCCGCCGCGGTCGCCGTCGCCCTGGTCCTCGCCCCTGTCGACGAGTTGGACGGTCAGCTTCTGGTCGTGGACCGGCACCTTCTCGATGACCAGGCCGCTGCCCCGCAGTTCGGTCTGGTCGATCTCGAAGACCTTGACCACGCTGCCCGGGTCGTCGGGGTCCGAGAGCACGTTGTACGTGGTGGGCCGGCCCGCCACGTCCCGGTCGCGTCCGCTGTCGGGTACGACGACGGCGACCGAGCAGGTGACGTAGCCGCTGCCGACGTACCAGGACCATGTCGCCCGTCCCCCTGCGTCCTTGGTGCTCCTGCCGGACATGGGGACCGCCGTGAAGCGGCCGTCGCAGCCGTCGCCGCGGTGGCCGCCGGAGCTGACGGTGTACCAGCCGTCGTCGCCGTCGCTGAAGCGGTTCTCCTCGCTGTAGAGGCCGCCTCCTGTGCAACCGGGCCCGGCCCAGGCGGAATAGGCGGGCCCCCGTGCCTCCTCGGGCGGACGGACCTTCGCGGGCGGCTTGGGGGTGGCGCGCACGGGCGGCGGGGAGGCCGCGTCACTCGGCGGGTCCGCGGGGGCGATGCGCTGCGGTGCGCCGCCCAGATCTCCGATGTCGTCGCCCGCGCCGGGGGCGTCGCCGGCCTCCGAGGCCTGTGAGGTGTCCCCGTACAGGTCCGCCGTGGAGACGGTCAGGGCCACCACCGCCACCACGACGGCCGCTGTCAGCAGGAGTTTGTTCCTGCGGGAGAGCAGGAGCAGGCGTCCCCGCAGGGCCCGTCCCTTCGACCGTCCGGGACCGGGGTGCCCGGCCGCCCCGCGCCTGGCCGTCCCTCCGGCCGTCCCGCACCGCGGGCAGTTCATACCGGGGAGTGCCTGTGTGCCGTCGCCGCATTGTTTGCACGCCATGTATTCGCACCTGCATCAGTGGACCGACCGATCGGTATGCCGAGCGCGTCCACTATGCACGAGCAGCGGAAGGTGAGGTAGGTGTTAACGCGGGTAAGGGCGAAAGGATCTAGCGGAGTTCGTCAGGGCACGGGGTTCCGCGGGGAAGCTGGTACGGGGCGGCGAGCCGGTAGGTTCCCGGCCGCGGGGCGAGGAGCTCGGTCCACTCGTCGCCCTCCATGTCCTCCTCCGCCTTCAGCAGACAGCCGTTGGTGTTGACGAAACTCCTGGGCCCGTCCTCGCGTGCCTGCGACTCCGGCGTCTCCTGCGGGCCGTCGACACCCTTGCCCTCTTCGTCCACGAGGCTCAGCCATGGCGAGTAGGGGACGCGGATCAGCACCCGGCCCGCGTTCTTCACATGGATGGTCAGCTCGCCCGCACCCGCGTGGTCCACGGTCGCCGGCGGTTCGGCCATCGGCGTCGGGTTCTCGACCGCGAACAGCTGCCAGTTGGCGTCGCCCCAGATACGGGTCAGGTACGGCTGGCCCTCGCGTACGAGCTCCGCCTCCTGCTGGGCTCCGCTCGAGTCCGGCGCCCCCTGCGGAAGCACCACGTAGTGCACGGCCCACCGGTCGAGCCACGCGCGGTAGTTCGCGGAGGTGAGGACGTTCTCCTTGTCGTAGAAGAGCGGGTTGCGTTTCATGTCGGCCTGGCGGTTCCAGCCACGGGCCAGGTTGACGTACGGGGCGAGCGCCGACGCCTCCCGGTGGCTGCTCGCCGGCACGACCTCGACCCTGCCGCGCTCGGCGTTCACCTCCTGGAGCCGGTTGACCAGCGGCGCGAGTTCGCGGTTCCAGGAAGCCGTCGGGGCCGTGCGGACGATGTCGTCCACACCCTTGTAGCCGATCCAGGTGTTCAGTCCGACGACGGCGATGACGACGGCGTACCACTTGCGGGAACGCGGCACGGTGTACGGCAGGGCGGCGAGCAGCACCACGCCCGCGAAGAGCATCGGCAGCCTGGACACGTTGGACCCGATCTGCGAGTCGATCGCCCAGGTCAGCAACGTGCCGACGGCGTAGACCGCGGCGCCGGTGCGGACGGTGCGCCACTCCTTCGGTACGAGGAGGAGCACGAGGACGCCGTAGAGGAACGGGAGCGACGTCGACCAGATCGACATGGGCTGCGTGCCGGAGAACGGGAACAGCCAGGCGGACAGCGCCACGACGAGCACCGGCGTGAGGCCGATCGCGTACGCCCCGGGGCGGCGGCCGTTGAGGAACAGCGCCGCGGCCACGACGCCGAGGAACAGGCCCGCGACGGGGCTCGCCGCCGTGGCGAGACCGGCGAGCGGCGCGGCGACGGCCGCCTTCGCCCAGCGGTGGTGACGCAGACGGTGCGGCCAGCAGAAGACGGCGCCGACCGCGCCGAGCGCGAACATCATGCCGAGGCCGAAGGTGACCCGGCCGGACAGCGCGTTGCACAGGAACGCGAAGACGCCCACGAGGGAACACGCCACCGGATTGCGCACGGCACGCACCCGGACCAGCATCAGCGCGGTCAGGGTGGCCGACACGGTGCCCGCGAGCATCATGGTCGTCCGCACGCCGAGGACCGACATCAGGTACGGGGAGACCACGCTGTACGAGACGGGGTGCATGCCGCCGTACCAGGCGAGGTTGTACGCCGAGTCGGGGTGGCGGCCGACGAACTCGGCCCAGGCGTCCTGGGCCGCGATGTCGCCGCCGCTGTTGGCGAAGAAGAAGAACCAGAGCAGGTGCACGAAGGCGGCCGCGGCCGTCGCGAGGGCGACGGGGTGACGTGAGAGGCGGTCGCGTACGCCCGCGAACCGGGTGGGAGCCGGGGCGGAGGCGGGGACGGGGGCGGAGGTCGACGCGAGGCGGGGCTCCGGCAACCGCGACCGCAGACGGAGCGGTATTCGCGGACCGGTGCCGATGGTGGTGCCGTCGGTGACGGTGGTGGTGCCGTCGGCGGCCGCGGTGGCGTCGACGGCGGGCCGGTCACCGCCGGCTCCGCCCGTGGTTGTGCCGTGAGTGCTGCTGCCGTCCGTCCGTGTCGGCTCAGCGGTGGTCACTTCGGCTCTCCCCGTCCTGTCCTGCTGTCCGCCGTCGTCCTCCCGGCCGGCCGCGCCTCGATGCTCGCTGTTCGCTTGTCGTTCCTCAAGACGCCGCCCGGGCGCCCGGAGTTGCCCCGGGACGCTAGCACGCAGGCGCCCCGGTCTCCCGGGACGCCCGCGCGGCGGTCAGCCGAGGCGGGTGAGCTTGGCGCCGAAGCCCGGCTCGGAGAGGTCCCGCTGCAGGGCGACCGGTGCGCTGACCTTGCCGACGCCCTCGCCGACGGACACCTGGCCGACGACCGTTCCGGCCTTCGCCGCGTGCGGGACCGCGCTGCCGTTCTCCGCGATCTCGATCCTCACCTCGAGACCGGCCCAGCCGACGGCCTTCAGGTCCTTGGTGGCCACGAGGGGCGTACGGCCGCCGAGTCCGTCGTCGACGTGTCCGACGACGTCCCCCTTCTTGACGACCGTGGCCGAGGTGACGGCCTCCTGGGCCGGCGGGATCAGCGCGATGCTGTAGTCGATCGCCTTCTCCAGCTTCTGCCACAGCTGAGGAGCGTCCTGCGCACCCATCACTATCCCGACGATGCGCCGGACCTCACCGTCGACGACGGCGTTCGCGGACCAGAGCAGGTTGCCGCCGGCCGGCGTGGAGGAACCGGTCTTGATACCGCCGACACCGTCCATGAGCAGGGCGCGGTCGTTGTTGTTGCGGATCTTGCCGTCGATGCCCGGGATCTCGACCTGCGTCGTGTTCACGATCTCCCTGAACACGTCGTTCTCCATGACCGCCTTGCCGAGCTTGATCTGGTCCAGCGGGGTGGAGACGGTGGTGGCCTTGAGACCGCTCGGGTCGGTGTAGGTGCTGTTCGTCATGCCGAGTTCCTTGGCGGCGTCGTTCATCTTCTTGACGAACGCCTCCTCGGAGCCGGCGTCCCAGCGCGCCAGCAGACGGGCCGCGTTGTTCCCCGAGGGGATCATCAGCAGCTGGAGCATCTGCTTCTCGGTGAACTGCTGGCCTTCCTTGATGGGAGCCGTCGACTCGCTCTTCGCCTTCGACTCCTCCTCGGCCTTCTTGTCGACGGTGATCTTCGGACCGACCTGCTTGCCGGTGATCGGGTGGTCCCTGAGGATCACGTACGCCGTCATCGTCTTCGCGACGCTCGCGATGGGAGCGGGCTTCTGGGCACCGTACTGACCGAGACTGCCGACGCCGACGACCTCGGCCGCGCCCTGGCCCTCCGCCGGCCACGGGAGTTCGAGCTTGCCGCCCTCGAAGGTGTACGTCTCCTCCGCGGACAGCGTGAGCGTGGGATCCGGAAGCGGACGCACAAGCTGTACGACCGCAAAGACGACGAGGAGGAGCAGGACCAGCGGCGTCCAGATCTTGACCCGCCGCACGACGGTGCGGACCGGCGTCTGCGGCGGCGGGGGCGTGTTCGTCAGCTCGGCGAGCAGGTCGAGCGGCGGCAGCGGCGGCATCGGCTGCTGCTTGGTCCGCTCGGCCTCGACGAGTGACGCGGGAGTCCCGGACGCGGCCGGGAGCGGCTGCGCCGGCGCCGGTGCGGGGGTGGCCGGCGCGGGGGCCGTCGGGGCCGGTGCGGAAGGTGCGGCGGCCTTGGGCGTCTTGGGCACGGCGGACGCGGGACGTACGTCGTCACGGCGCAGCGGCACGAAGGTGCTGGTGCGCTCGGCGTCCGTCTCCGGCCGCGACGCGGGCTCGGGCCGGGGCTCCGGACGGGACTCCGGCTTCGCGGCGGGCGTGGCACGCGGGGGCATCTTGAGGGCGGTGGTGGGCTGATCGACGGCGGGGCGCCGCAGCGCCTTGAACATGGTCGTCGGCTGGTCGACGCCGTGCCCGCCCGTCTCGGCAGGGGTGTCGTCTTCGCCCTTTGCTTCCGCACTGTCCGAAGCTGTGGCTTCGCCGTCTGCGCCGTCAGCGCCGTCCACCGGGGTGTCCGCCGACGCGGACGCGGTCACCGGCGCGCTCCCGCGCTCAGGCGCTTCGTCGCGACCGGCGTCGGCGTCGGCGTCGGCATCGCCGACTGACGAGCCGTCGGCGGACCGGGGCCGTTCCGCTGCCGCCGTATCGCCTGCGGCCGCGGCTGTGGCGGCGTCAGGTGCCGCCGCATCGGCCGGCTCCGCGCCGTCCGACGTGTCGGACGCATCGGCCGCGGCGGCCGATGCGTCGTCGCTCACCGCGTCACCGTCGGGAGCGGCGTCGCTGGACGGGTCCTTGGCGGGCGCGGCGGGCGCGGCGGCCGCGCCCGACTCCGCAGCGGGCTCCTTGGTGGCCTTTGCCGCGGTCTCCGTGGCCGACGCCTCGTCCGGCGCCTCCGCGCCCTCCTCGGCCTCCCCGTCCCGCGAGACGGCCGCAGAGCCACCCACGGAGCTCTCCGACGCGTCGGAGTCCTCGGAGCCCTCGGAGCCACCCTTCGAGCCCTCAGTGCCCTCGGAGCCCTCGGCGTTTTCGGGGCCTTCAGGGCCCTCCGCGCCGTCCGGGTCCTCCGAGCCGCCCTCCGGCTCGTCCGCCGTCGCCACCCACGCCGCAACCGCGGCGCGCAGGCGTGCGTCATTGCCCGAAGGGGCCGCGTCCGGCTCCTCCGGCGGCGGCGTGGTCCTGAAGACGGCCGTCGCCTGGTCGACGGGGGCCGGGCTCTCCGTCGTCCCGTCCGTCGCCGTCGTCGTGGAGGTGTCATGGCCGGAGCCCTGTCCCTGCGCGGCGTCGCGTCCGGGAGATGGCCGGCGGAACACGGTGAGACGCGGATCGCGTTCCTCCTGAGTCGTCTCCCCCGACGACTTCCGCTGCTCCGACTTGTCGGGGGACTCGCCCGCCACCGTGCCTCCTCCATGAGTCATGTGCCATGCGCCATGCGTATGTCTTCACGAACACCAGGAACCGGCGGCCCGCCGACGGCCCGTGGTGTCCGAACCATCTACCAGTGTCCTGTGTGAGCGCTTGGCTCCCGTGCTAGACGAGAACGACATACCTATCGGTTCCCTAACAAAGCACCCAGGCGCCCTCGACAGACCAATGTGAGAGGGGTCACCCTGTCATTCATCCACGCGGGGAGGCATGGATGGGCAGGAGCCGCAGAACACTTCCGGAGGAGCTTCTGCTGCTCGCTCTGGACCCGGCAACGGGTACCACAGCGCAGCCGCAGTCGCTCGACCTCGGCCTGGCCGGGGCACAGCTAGTAGAGCTGGCTCTGGCAGGACGGATAGCCCCAGACGGGGATCGTATCGCCGTGGTGATGCCACGGCCGACAGGAGATCCGACCCTGGACTCCGCACTGGAACTGCTGCGCAGACGCGGCAGTCCGGTACGGGCGGTCCACTGGATCGGCGGGCCCCGCCTGGGGCTGCGCCAGATATACCTCTCGCATCTGGAGCGGTGCGGCATGGTCCATGCCGTCGCGGGCCAGATGTGCGGAGTTCTGCCGACGACTCGCTACCAGGCGACGGACACGGCGATCAGCCGGGACATCAGGGCCCGGCTGGACAGTGCGATCCGCACCGGTGTACCGCCGGACCCGCGGACCGCGGCGCTCGCCGCACTGGCCCACGCGGTCGGACTCGGCAAGCACCTGTACCCGGGCAACGAAGGACGTTCCTCGCGGTCCCGTCTGCGGGACCTCATCAGGCACGACCCGATGGGCGGCCTCGTCGCGCACGCGGTGATGGACGTCCAGAACGGTGTGGCCGCCCAGCCGCGCCGTGCCCAGCCGGCGGCCCCCGCAGGCCGCCAGCCGGGGCCCGTACCGATGCAGCCACGCCGCAGCAGCATGGCGGCACGTGTCGTCGCGCACTGAGCACGGCACCGCACCACCGCACCACCCGACACCCCGGAGCAGCACCGCGGAACCGGAGCGCTGAAGCGCCGTAGACGGAACCGCGGTGCCGCACAGCAGGACCGCCGCACCGTCGTCCCCAACGGCCGGTTCGGGAGCCGCAAGAAGAACGCGCGGGGCAGCCAGAAGGCTGCCCCGCGCGTTCGTATGTGCAGCCACGGCGTTCGCGCGTGTAGCCATTTGGCAGCGCAGCGACCACCATTGGTGGCAATCTGCTCAGCAGTAGATACGCACAGCTACGCAGTCGGAGGTGCAGTACCCGTGGCGTCCAACGTCAATCCCACCGTCAGGAGACGCCGATTGGGGCAGGAGCTGCGCCGGCTCCGGGAGCTGAAGGGCATGACGGCGGAAGAGGTCGCGGAGCGCCTCCTCGTCTCCCAGTCGAAGATCAGCCGTCTGGAGAACGGCCGCCGCTCCATCAGCCAGCGCGACGTCCGCGATCTGTGCGGCGTCTACGAGGTCGAGGACCACCGGATCGTCGACTCGCTGATGCAGATGGCCAAGGACTCCCGCCAGCAGGGCTGGTGGCACGCCTTCGGCGACATCCCGTACAGCGTCTACATCGGGCTGGAGACCGACGCGGCCAGCCTGCGGGTGTACGAGCCGCAGGTCGTTCCCGGTCTGCTGCAGACGCGGCAGTACGCGGAGGCCCTCATCTCCGGCGCGCTGCCGGAGAGCGGCACGACCGACATCGAGAAGCGCGTCAGTGTCCGTCTGCGCCGCCAGGAGCGGATCAGGGACGCGGAGCACCCGCTGCGGATGTGGGCGGTGATCGACGAGGCGGCGCTGCGCCGGCAGGTCGGCGGCCGGCAGCTGATGCGCGAGCAGCTCGAGCATCTGGTGGAGCTGTCGCAGCAGCCCCACGTCACCGTGCAGGTGCTGCCGTTCGAGATGGGCGCGCACCCGGGCGTCAACGGTCAGTACGCGATCCTCGAGTTCCCGGACACCTCCGACTCGAGCGTCGTCTACATCGAGGGTGTGACGAGCGACCTGTATCTCGAGAAGGCCAACGACGTGCAGAAGTACAGCGTCATGTACGAGCACCTGCGCGCGCAGGCCCTGAACGTGGAGCAGACCCGTCAGTTCATCGCGTCCATCGCCAAGGACTACACCGCGGGAGACGCCGCCTGACCAAGGCGGCGGAACGGTACACCAGAGGCACCGTGTGACGGAAGAGTCGCATGGAATATGCCATCCGGTCGAGTGAACGCCCGTCTCGCGCAGCCCTGTCGGCGAGTAGCGTCGATCACGCCAGCAAGACGTTGGCTCGGATCACACCACTTGCCGGAAGCGGAGCGAACATGGCAATCCTTCAGGGCGCGACGGAGAGCTGGACGAAGTCCTCGTACTCCACGGGAAACGGCGCTTGCGTAGAGGTCAAGTCCCCTGTAGTCCAGGCGATCTCCGTACGGGACTCGAAAGTCCCCGCAGGCCCGACGATCACCTTCGTCCCCGAGTCGTGGAACGCGTTCGTGAATGAAGTGGGCGACGGCGCGTTCAATCTCGGCTGAGCGCGTCACCGCCCGCAGTACGAGCAACGCGAAGACACGAGAGACACCCCGCACAAGACAGTACCGAGAGCCCTCTCGACTGGATCGCCGTCCCGGCCGAGGGGGCTCGGCATTTCCCCGGACCGCGTCGGCGGCGTGCGTCAGCGCAGCTGGTCGACATAGCGGTCGGTCCCGGGGACGGTCGGCACGAAAGGCGCCACCAGCTCCACCCGCCCCAGCCCCGACTCCGCCACCGCCGTGTCCAGCCCGGTGAACGTGTCCTCCCACCGGTCCCTCGGGTCCTCCTCCAGGAACCACAGCAGCGTCAGCCGGCTGTCCACGCCCTCCACCTGCTTCACATAGGTCATCCGGTCCCCCGGCAGCGGTGTGGGACGGAAGACCGCCACCATGGCCGCGCACGAGCCCGCCAGCCTCTTCGGCAGATGCTTCGCCCGCAGCCACCGCAGCAGTTCGGCCCGCCGCGCGGGGCCTTCGGCGTCGACGACCTCCAGCACCAGACCGGCGTACGGATGGTCCAGCGCGTGCTGGTCGCGCGGGCCCGCGGCCCCGTCGCGGTAGACGGTGGCCTCGTGGTCCTGGAAGGCCGTGAAGACGTGCGTACGCCGCTGGTGGACGCGGCCGTCGCGGCCCAGGCGCTTGTTGATGGCGACGGTCCATCTCATGTGGTCGTCGTAGCGGCCCTCGGTGATCCAGTACGTCGAGAGGTAGCACCCGGCCGTCACCGGCTGCGCCACCGCGGACTTCTCCGGGTAGCGCAGCAGTTGCAGGTCCCGGGTCGCCACCCAGCGTCGGCCGGCGCTGATCCAGGGCATCGCCATCGCGCCCGCGTAGTAGTGGTCGTCCTCGTACCAGCGGTTGTACGCGTACTCGTGGCCCGGATGCGGCTCGACCATCGTGATCAGCGCGTGGCCGGGGCGCACCCCGTACGGGCCGACGGACGCCAGCTCCGCGTACATCTCGCTGCGCGTGTCCTCGCCGGGCGTGCCGCCCTCACCGCCGTCGTCGCCGTCGCCGTGCCTGTCCTCGCTCATGGCGCTCCCCTTCCTTCCTGGGCCGGGCCGACCTACTCTGACGCTCCGTCAGATAATCCGCCAGCCTCGGGAGGCACCGGGATGCTGCTTCGGGACAAGAACGTCGTCGTGTCGGGCGTCGGCTCCGGGCTCGGGTTCCAGGTCGCGGCAGCGGTCGTCGAGGAGGGCGGCAGCGCCGTACTCGGCGCCCGCACGGAGGCGAACCTCGCGAAGACGGCCGACGGGATCGACCCCGGCGGCGCCCGTAGCGCGTACCGGGCCACCGACATCACTGACGAGGCCCAGTGCGAGGCGCTGGCCGCGCTCGCGACGGAGCGCTTCGGGCGCATCGACGCCGTGGTGCACGTCGCCGCCCTGGACAGTTCCTTCGGCGGCCTCCAGGACGCGGACTTCGCCACCTGGCAGCGCGTGCTGGACGTGAATCTGCTCGGCACACTGCGGATGACGCGGGCGTGCCTGCCGGGACTGCGGGAGCGGGGAGGCTCCGTCGTGTTCATCGGCACGCAGTCGGCCGTCGCCGCACCCTCACAGGTGCGGCAGGCCGCGTACGCGGCGTCCAAGGGCGCACTGACGTCCGCGATGTACTCCCTGGCCCGGGAGCTCGGCCCGGACCGCATCCGGGTGAACACGGTGCTGCCCGGCTGGATGTGGGGGCCGCCGGTGCAGGCGTACGTCCGGTTCACCGCCGACGCCGAGGGGGTGCCGGAGGACGAGGTGCTCGGGCGGCTCACCGAGCGGACGGCCCTGCCCGACCTCGCCACGGACCGGGACGTCGCCCAGGCGGCGGTCTTCCTCGCCTCCGACCGCGCCCGGTCGATCACCGGCCAGTCGCTTCTCGTCAACGCCGGCGAGCTGATGCGGTAGTTCGAGGACTGGGGACCACCTCTTCCTGGCCGCACGGGACCCGCATCCCGTGCGGTCTCTTCTGTCTGTCGGACTCGACGAAGTGCCCGCTCATCGTGTGGCCCGCGTCTCGTTCGCGACAACGCCCCTCAAGGTCAAGAACGAGTAAAAATCGTTCGTCTTGCTGATCCTCGTTCACACTCATGACCGTCAGAGGCCTTGACCACCGGCCACGGCAGCCTGTTCAATCCGGGAAGTCCCCAACTCCCGCATGGGGGCGCCGCTCAACGGACGCAAAGACGAAGCGCGCTCCTCGTTCACAAGGCGGACCCCCCTGGAGGGGACATGAACAGTCTCGACTGGGCCGTGCTCATCGGCTACTTCGGTGTGATGGTCGCGATCGGCGTCTGGTCCCACAAACGCGTGGACAACGTCAGCGACTTCTTCACCGCCGGCGGCAAGATGCCCTGGTGGCTCTCCGGCATCTCGCACCACATGTCGGGCTACAGCGCGGTGATGTTCACCGGCTACGCGGCCATCGCCTACACCTACGGCGTCACCTCGTACGTCACCTGGTCCTTCCCCATCGCGATCGGCATCGCGATCGGCGCCAAGGTGTTCGCGCCGCGGCTCAACCGGGTGCGGTCGCGACTGCACGTGGCCTCACCGCTCGAATACCTCAAGAACCGCTACAACCTGCCGACGCAGCAGGCGCTCGCCTGGTCCGGCGTGCTGCTGAAGATCGTCGACGTCGGAGCGAAGTGGGCGGCCATCGCCACACTCCTCTCCGTCTTCACCGGCGTCTCCCTCAACACGGGCATCCTGATCACCGGTGCGGTCACCGCCGTCTACTGCACCGTCGGCGGCCTGTGGGCCGACGCCCTCACCGAACTGGGACAGTTCGTCATCCAGTTCGTCGCCGGTATCGCGATGCTCGTCGCCGTCATGGCCGAGCTGGGCGGCTTCAGCAGCCTGTGGACCGTGTGGGACGAGCCCGAACTGAAGGGCCACGCCGAGCCGCTCGCGGGCCCGTACATGATGGTGTTCCTGATCGCGTACCTCTTCATCAAGACCTTCGAGTACAACGGCGGCATGTGGAACCAGGCCCAGCGCTACATGGCCACCGACTCCGCGAAGTCCGCACAGCGGTCGGGCATCCTGTCCGCGGTGCTGTGGCTCGTCTGGCCGGCCGTCCTGTTCTTCCCCATGTGGGTCGCCCCGCTGCTCATCAAGACCGACGTGCCCGCCGACAGCTACGCGCTGATGGCCGAACAGCTGCTGCCGCACGGTCTGCTGGGCCTGGTCATCGTCGGGTTCTTCTCCCACACCATGGCCATGTGCTCCTCCGACGCCAACGCGATCGCCGCGGTCGTCACCCGCGACATCATGCCCGCGCTGTCCCGCAAGGCACGGGAGTGGGACACCCGCGTCGGACTGCTCGCCGCCCGCTGGACCACGCTGCTCTTCCTCGGTCTGTCGATGGCGATCGCGACGCAGGTCAACTCGCCCTTCTTCGGGGACATCATCACCGTCGTCATCAAGTGGGTCGCCGGCCTCATGGGCCCGATCGCCATCCCGCTGATGCTGGGCCTGCTCCCCTGGTTCCGCAAGAGCGGACCCACCGCCGCCCTGCTCAGCTGGGGCGTCGGACTGCTCACCTTCTGGCTGGTCAACTACCCGATCAGCTGGAACGTCGAGGGCGGTGTGCCGCTGCAGTACCAGATCTCGGTGCCGCTGGCCGTCTCGCTCGTCCTCTACATCGCGATCGGCTGGATCAAGCCCGAGGACACCCCGGAACGCGACGCGGTCCTCGCCAAGATCAACGGCGACGACGAGGGCGGCCTCGGCACCGCCCGGCTGATCCCGTCACCCGCCGCGGCCGGCGACGCGGAGGTCAAGGTGCTCGGCCGCGAGGGCGCCGACAGCTGAGGCACGCCTCCCCATCAGCACTGCCGACCGTGCGAGGGCCCGGCTCCCGAGGAGGGGGGCCGGGCCCTCGTCGCTCCTGGAACGGGACGGGCCGTACGCTCCCGCTCCTGAAACGGGACGGGGCCGGGCCCTCGTCGCTTCTGGAACGGGACGGGGCGGACGCTCCCGGCTCCGGGAACGCGGCGGGCGCCTCCTCCGGCCCGTCCCACCGGCGAAAGCCGGCCGGGTCAGGTCAGTTCGGCCGCCGCCCGCGGATACCGCTGGAGCCAGCCCGGCGCGGTCACCGTGGGGCTGTGCAGTGCGGGACCCTGGGTCATCTCCATCGCGAAGTCGTCCGCGATCTCCAGCAGCGTCGGTCGGCCCTCCAGCTCGCACAGCCAGGCCGGCGGCAGCGCGGTCTCCCCGTGCATCGCGCCCAGCAGCGCGCCGCACACGGCCCCGGTCACCTCGGACGGGCCGTCGTGATTGACCGCCAGACGCAACCCGTGCCTGATGTCCTCGCCCACGAGGGCGCAGTAGACGGCGATCGCGAGGGCGTCCTCCGCCTGCCTGGCGTCGCCGAGGGACGCGATCCGCGCCGGGCTGGGGATGCCCTGCCGCACGGCGCCGAGCGCCTGCTTGAGCGCGTCCGTGACGGGCTGATGACCCGGCCTGGACGCCAGCTGCGCCAATGCCCGCTGCACCGAGCCGTCCAGCGTCTCGCCGCGGGCCAGACCGTGTACGACGACGGCGAACGCACCGGCCGACAGGTACGCGGTCGGATGCCCGTGCGTCTGCGCCGCGCACTCGACGGCGAGCTGGCACACCAACTGCGGCTCCCAACCGACCAGCAGCCCGAACGGCGCGGACCGCACCAGCGCTCCCGCGTCACGGGCGGTCGGGTTCTTGGGGGTCTGCAGGGTGCCCATGTTCGCGTCGCCGAGGCCGGTGACGGTGTCACGGGGCGGGTTGCGACGGCTGTAGAGCCACTCCTCGCGGGCGAGCCAGCCGTTGTCCTTGCGCCGCTCGTCGGGGCCCCAGTCTCGCTGGGTGGCGGCCCATCTCAGATAGGCGCGGTGCACATCGGTGGGCGGATGCCAGGCGCCGGTGTCGCGGCGTACCTGGGCCCGTATCAGGCCGTCGACGGTGAAGAGCGTCAGCTGTGTGGCGGCCGTGACCGCGCCGCGGCGGCCGTTGACCGGCTCGAGGTCGGTCAGCCCGTCGGGGCCGTGGGCGGCGCGGATCTCGTCGATGGTGAGCCCACCGACTCCGGCGCCGAGCGCGTCGCCGATGGCACCGCCGAGCAGCGCGCCGCGCACCCTCGCGCGGAAGTCCTGCTGCTCGGCACGGCCCCACACGCCTGCGGCTGCTGCGCTCACCGCGCTCCTTCCCCGACGTCGAACGAACACTGCCCGGCCCAGCACTGTAATCGAACGGGAACGGCGTGCTCAGGGGGCGAGGGCCGGTCCCGGCCGGGCCGTGCGCGGGTCGCACCGGTATGTCGCGGGACGCAGGCAGGCGCGGCGTACCGACCCTTATGCCCCACCGTGCCGGGCACCGGCGGGCCGCGGCCGACGTCCTGTTCCGCGCGGCGCGCCGGCGGCCGGGCCGACCGGTGGAGGTCCGGTCGGCGGTCGGGCCGTCGGTGGCCGGGGCGGTCGGTGGCCGGGGCGGTCGGCTCCCGGGCGGTCGGTGGCCGGGCCGATCGGCGACCCGGACCGATCGGCGGCCGGGCGGGCCACCGGCGTCCGTCAGGCAGCCGTCATTCCGGCAGCAGGGGCAGCAGCTCCGGCAGGTGCCCGTCGGACGCGCTCGCCGCCTGCCGGCGCTCGGCCGGGACCTCCCCGTACAGCGTCGTACGCGGCCTGGACGGCCGCCCCGCGGCCTCCGCGATGGCGGTCAGGTCACGGACGGAGCGGTACGAGCCGTAACTGGAGCCCGCCATACGCGAGATGGTCTCCTCCATCAGCGTGCCGCCGAGGTCGTTGGCTCCCGAGCGGAGCATCTCCGCCGCGCCCTCCGCGCCCAGCTTCACCCAGCTGGTCTGGATGTTGGTGATGTGCGGGTGCAGGAGGATACGGGCCATCGCGGTGACGGCGCGGTTGTCGCGGGTGGTCGGTCCTGGCCGCGCGATGCCCGCCAGGTACACGGGTGCGTTGGTGTGGATGAACGGCAGCGTCACGAACTCCGTGAAGCCTCCGGTCTCCTGCTGGATGCGGGCGAGCGTACGGAAGTGGCCGAGCCAGTGCCGGGGCTGGTCCACGTGCCCGTACATCATCGTGGACGAGGACCGGATACCGAGCTCGTGGGCCGTCTTCACGACCTCGATCCAGGTCGCCGTGGGCAGCTTGCCCTTGGTGAGGACCCAGCGGACCTCGTCGTCGAGGATCTCGGCGGCGGTGCCGGGGATGGAGTCGAGGCCGGCCTCCTTCGCGGCCGTCAGCCACTCCCGGACGGACATGTTGGTGCGGCTGGCCCCGTTGACGACCTCCATCGGCGAGAAGGCGTGCACGTGCATGCCGGGGACGCGTTCCTTGACGGCCCGAGCGATGTCGAAGTACGCGGTGCCGGGCAGATCGGGGTGGATGCCGCCCTGCATGCACACCTCGACCGCGCCGACGTCCCACGCCTGCTGCGCCCGGTCCGCGACCTGGCTCAGAGAGAGGGTGTAGGCGTCGGCGTCGGTGCGCCGCTGGGCGAAGGCGCAGAAACGGCAGCCGGTGTAGCAGACGTTGGTGAAGTTGATGTTCCGCGTGACGATGTACGTGACGTCGTCGCCGACGACCGACCTGCGGAGCTCGTCGGCGATGCGGGTGAGCGCGTCCAGGGCGGGACCGTCGGCGTGCAGCAGCGCCAGGGCCTCGTCGTCCGTCAGCCTGGTGGGGTCGTCGGCGGCCGTGGCCAGTGCGGCCCTCACGTCCGTGTCGATGCGCTGCGGCACCATGCCGGGCGCGGCGGCCTCCCGCAGGGCGTCCCAGTCGCCGTAGACGGCGTCGAAGTCGTCACGCCGGTCGTGCGTACGGCCGTCGGTGTCGATGGTCCGGTGCAGATCCGTGCGCCCGCTGGCGGTGAAGCCCTCGTCGGGCTCCTGCCAGGGCAGCCCCGTGGGGAAGGCGTCGCTCTTCGCGAGACCGGTCTCCGGGTCGGCCAATGCCCGTACGTGCGGCAGCAGCCGCGGGTCGAGCCACGGCTCGCCGCGCTGGACGAACTCCGGGTAGACGCACAGCCGTTCCCGTAGCTCGAAGCCTTCGGCCGCCGACTTCTCGGCCAGCTCGTCGATCCGGGGCCAGGGCCGCTCGGGATTGACGTGGTCGGGGGTGAGCGGCGACACGCCGCCCCAGTCGTCGATCCCGGCGCGGATCAGCCGCGCGAACTCCGCGTCCACCAGGTTCGGCGGCGCCTGCAGACAGGCGGAGGGCCCCATGATGTGGCGCGCGACCGCGACGGTCGCGACCAGCTCGTCCAGCTCGGCGTCCGGCATACCGCGCATGGCCGTGTCCGGCTTGGCACGGAAGTTCTGCAGGATCAGCTCCTGGATGCCGTGGTACGCCCGCGAGACGCGGCGCAGCGCGAACAGCGACTCGGCCCGCTCCTCGTACGTCTCGCCGATCCCGATCAGCAGCCCGCTGGTGAACGGCACGTTCGTCCGTCCCGCGTCCTCCAGCACGCGGAGCCTGACGGCGGGCTCCTTGTCGGGCGACCCGTAATGCGGCCCGCCCGGCTCGCTCCACAGCCGGGTCGCCGTCGTCTCCAGCATCATCCCCATCGACGGCGCGACCGGCTTCAGCCGCTGGAAGTCGGTCCAGGACATCACCCCGGGGTTGAGGTGCGGCAGCAGCCCGGTCTCCTCGAGGATCCGGATGGCCATGGCCCGCACGTACGCGATCGTGTCGTCGTACCCGTGCGCGTCGAGCCACTCACGGGCCTCGGGCCAGCGGTCCTCCGGCTTGTCGCCGAGTGTGATCAGCGCTTCCTTGCAGCCCATTTCGGCGCCGCGCCGCGCGATCTCCAGCACCTCGTCCGGCGACATGAACATCCCGTGCCCCGCGCGGCGGAGCTTGCCCGGCACGGTCACGAAGGTGCAGTAGTGGCACTTGTCGCGGCACAGGCGGGTGAGCGGGACGAAGACGCTCTTCGAGTACGTGATGACTCCGGCCCGGCCTGCCGCCTCCAGCCCCGCGTCCCGCACGCGCGAGGCGGACGCCGCCAGGTCCTCCAGGTCCGCGCCGCGCGCCTGCAACAGCACGGCGGCCTCCACGACATCGAGCGCGACCCCGTCCCTTGCCCTCTTCAGCGCACGCCGCATCGCGTTCTCTGTCGGCCGTGCCGGATGGGGTCCGCCCTGGTGATCGGTCATGCGTCGAGCATACGAGCGGTCGCGGACAACCTGCCGGGACCGTGCCCGGTCGGCTGAGTAGCCGTGCTCATCCGACTTGAGTGCGTCGGCGGGTACGGCCGTGGCGGCCCGCCTCGTAGCGTCGTCCTCGTGACCGAAGATCTCGCGCCGCCCAGCACCAGCCCGTCCGCCGCGTCCGCCGCCAAGTGGCTCGGCATCACCGTGGCCGCGATCGTCGGCATCCCTGTGCTGCTGGTCCTCGTCGTGCTGGTGACGTACGGCGTCCAGCGCGCGACCCCGGAGGACTACCCGAAGGCCGCGCCGCAGACCATGGCCGACCGGGCGGGCACCCGCTCCCAGGAGTCGTACGACGTCCTCGGCTTCGACACACAGCTCCCGCCGGGCGAGTTCAACTCCCTGTCGTCCGGCTACTGCTACCCGGACGGCCTGGAGAGCGTGGCCGACGAGCACGTCGACAACGCCTACGCCCTCTCCCACCAGTGGCAACTCACCGACGTCCCGGAGTCGGACGCGCTCCCGGCCATGCGCCGCCTGCGCGACCACCTGAAGGCGGAGGGCTGGGACGTCGTCTCGTTCGACTCCACGCCGTCGGGCGACAACTGGACGCTGCGCACGGAACGCGACGGCGACGGCCGCCAGGTCTACGAGTGGTACGCGGACGGCGGCCGCTTCCACGGGGGCGTGCACGCGGAGTGCGCATACCTCCCGACCCCGCCGACGGACCCGTACGCGAGCCCGGACGACGCGACAGACGGCCTGACCGCACCGACCTTGACGCCGTCGCGCAGCGAGTCGTGATGGTCCGCGAGAATGTGCAGGAGTCGATCGACCGACGGCGCGAACTGCGCCTGGCCGTGAGGAGCACTACCGCCATGGCCGGAGGTTGGGCCTCACCGATGGCGGGGCCGTCTCGGCTCCGGCTCGCGCCGGTCCCTTGATGCCGGGCCGTGTATCGCGGGCGTATCGAAAATCGCATACGCCGCCGCAACGGCCCTCCGTCTCCAATGGGGGCATGAGCCACAACGCATCCCTGTCGGCACCGCCCCGCCGCACGCGCAGGATCGTGCTTCTCGGCCTGGCGCTCCTCGGCCTGGCGAGCGCCGTGTTCGTCGTGCGGGGGCCGCTCATGATGGCCGCTCCGAGGTGCATGGCCGGGCGGTGGCACGGTTGCTACGACACGTTCAACGGTGTGGTGCTCATGACGTTGGTCGCGCTGCCGTTGGCCGCGCTGGTGGCGTGGGCCCTGGCGCGTCGCCGGCGTGCCGCCGGCATCGCATCGGCGTGGCGGATGTCGCTGGCCGAGGTGGGCATGGTCCACGGGACGGTGCCGTTCCTGTGGATGACCATGATGCCGGGCGGCGGGGCCGGCATCGTCCCCGCCCGGGTGAGCCTGGTACCGCTGCGGGACCTGGTCACAATGGGGCCGCTCGGGATCACCGGCAACCTGCTCGTCTTCGCGTCGCTGGGGTTCTTCGCGCCGATGCGGTTCGCGGCGCCGGCGTCCGTGCCGCGGGTCCTGGCGCTCGGGGCGGGCTGTTCGATCGTGGTCGAAACCGCACAGTACGTCCTGCAGCTGGACCGGGTGTCCTCCGTGGACGACGTACTGGTCAACGCCACCGGTGCCGTGCTGGCCGCGCTGGCGTCGCGCCGTTGGTGGCGCACCGCGGCGGAAGCGCCCTCGGACCGGCCTGGCCCGGAGCCGACACCCGAGCCCGAGCCCGAGCCCGCGCCCGCGCCCGCGCCCGCGCCCGCGTCGGCGTCGGCGTCGGCGTCGGCGGGCTGAATCGCGTGTCCGATGTGCACACGTCTCTGGATACGACGGCGATACGTCGTGCTGCTTAGGCTTCGGACATGCGCGTACTGATCGTGGAGGACGAGCCGTACCTGGCCGAGGCCGTCCGTGACGGTCTGCGGCTGGAGGCGATCGCCGCCGACATCGCCGGCGACGGCGACTCCGCCCTGGAACTGCTGAGCGTCAACTCCTACGACCTCGCGGTCCTCGACCGCGACATCCCCGGCCCCTCCGGCGACGAGGTCGCACGGCGCATCGTCGCCTCCGGCAGCGGCATCCCGATCCTCATGCTCACCGCCGCCGACCGGATCGACGACAAGGCGTCCGGCTTCGAGCTCGGTGCCGACGACTACCTCACCAAGCCGTTCGAGCTGCGGGAACTCGTCTTGCGGCTGCGGGCACTCGACCGCAGGCGCGCGTACGCACGGCCCCCGGTCCGCGAGATCGCGGGCCTGCGGCTCGACCCCTTCCGCCGGGAGGTCTTCCGCGACGGACGCTACGTCGCGCTCACCCGCAAGCAGTTCGCCGTGCTGGAAGTCCTCGTCGCCGCCGAGGGCGGGGTCGTCAGCGCCGAGGAGCTGCTGGAACGGGCCTGGGACGAGAACGCCGACCCCCTCACCAACGCCGTGCGCATCACCGTCTCCGCCCTGCGCAAACGGCTCGGCGAGCCATGGATCATCGCCACGGTGCCGGGTGTCGGCTACCGCATCGACACCGGCCCCGACACCACCCGCCCCGGCACTGCGCATGCATAGACGCCCAGGGCTCAGCGTCCGTTGGAAACTCACCCTCAGCTACGCCGGGTTCCTCGCCGTCGCCGGCGCTCTCCTGCTGGCCGTGGTGTGGGTGTTCCTGCTGCGCTACGTACCCGACAATTCTCAGGGTCTTCTCGGGATCGCACCCAACCGCTACCTCCTTGTGCGCACCTTCTTCCCCGC
Organism: Streptomyces kurssanovii; assembly: GCF_040677245.1. NCBI lineage: Bacteria > Bacillati > Actinomycetota > Actinomycetes > Kitasatosporales > Streptomycetaceae > Streptomyces > Streptomyces kurssanovii. The sequence goes on along the minus strand of NZ_JBFAQK010000041.1, from coordinate 21,840 downwards.
CGCGGCCGTGGCGATGGTCCTCCTGCTCGTGTTCGGCCTCGTCGGGGGATGGATCCTCGCCGGACGGATGCTCGCACCGCTCACACGGATCACGGATGCGGCGGGAATGGCCGGGAGCGGATCGTTGTCCCACCGGATCCGCATGGAAGGCCGCCAGGACGAATTCCGGGAACTCGCCGACGCGTTCGACACCATGCTCGAGCAACTGGAGTCGCACGTCGCCGAGCAGCAGAGGTTCGCGGCCAACGCCTCCCACGAACTACGCACCCCGCTGGCCATCTCGCAGGCGTTGCTCGACGTCGCCCGCAAGGACCCCACACGGGACCGGACCGAACTCATCGAACGCCTGCGGGCTGTCAACACGCGCGCGATCGGCCTCACCGAGTCCCTCCTGCTGCTCAGCCGCAGCGACCGCGGGACCTTCACGCGCGAGAGCGTCGACCTCTCACTCATCGCAGAAGAGGCCGCCGAGACCCTGCTCTCCCTCGCCGAACAGCGTGGGACCACGCTCGACGTCACCGGCGGAGCGACATGGACCGGCGGCTCCGCGGAGCTCCTGCTGCGGATGGTGACGAACCTCGTCCAGAACGCCATCGTCCACAACCTCCCCGTCGGCGGCACCGTGACGGTCCACACCGAAGCGCAGGGCGACGCGAGCGTGCTGCGGGTCGAGAACACGGGTCATCCAGTGCCACCGGAGCTGGTGCCGGCCCTCACCGAGCCTTTCCGGCGCGGAACAGAACGCGTACGCACCGACGAGCATGCCGGCGTGGGTCTCGGCCTCGCGATCGTGCACAGCATCGTCCGCGCCCACGACGGGACCCTCGACCTCGTCCCCCGCCCCGCCGGCGGCCTCCTCGTCACGGTCCGGCTTCCCGGCACGCACGGCATGGCCGGCGGCGGCGTGCGGCAGGCACCTCCCGGTTCATGACCATCCGCAGGGACCACCGTCTCGCCCACCAGGTGCGAAGGCCCTGCCGACGTGATCGACGGGCGCCGTGTCCGCACCGCAGCGGACCGTGACGCGGGTCACATCCAGCCGTGTCACATCCGCGCCGGGTCGTTCCGTCATGTCGGTGTAACCATCGGCAAACGGCACAGGAGCCCACCATGGATGCTCGCTTGAACCTCTTCGGCAACCCGGTCGCCCTCCAGTTCATCAAGCACCTCAACGCCGCGGGCAAGGTCGTCTCGGACTCGACGCTGCCCCACGCGACGCAGGAGCTGGTGAAGCTCCGCGCCAGCCAGATCAACGGCTGCGGGTTCTGCACCGACATGCACTCGAAGGACGCCGCGCACGCCGGAGAGACCTCCGTGCGCCTCAACCTGGTCGCGGCCTGGCGTGAGGCCACCGTGTTCACCGACGCCGAGCGTGCCGCCCTGGAGCTGACCGAGCAGGGCACCCGCATCGCCGACGCGGCCGGTGGCGTCACCGACGAGGCATGGGCGAACGCCGCCAAGTTCTACGACGAGGAGCAACTCACCGCCCTGGTCTGCCTCATCGCCCTCATCAACACCTACAACCGCGCGAACGTGATCGTCCAGCAGCCCGCCGGCAGCTACCGGCCCGGCCAGTTCGGATGACGAGCAGCACGGGACACGGACCGCCGCCCGGTCCCATCCCATACGTGCAGTAGCGCCCGCCCCGGGCCGCCTCGCCGCGGCCCGGGGCGCACTTCGTCCGGGCCGAGGCCCGGCGCACGCCCCGCCCGTCCGCGGATGCGGATGGTTGCCACCTCTACTGGAGCGTCCACGGAGAGCGTCTACGGCCCGACGCCGCGCACGGACCTCGGAGAGGTTCGGCGAAGCGATAGTTCAACTGATCCCGCGAAGCGCTCTTGACGGAGTACCTACAGAGCGGGGCTGGATACCGGCTGAAGCAGAGGTCGCAGTCGGACTACCCGCATCCGCACTGGCCAAGTTGGCCAGCGTCGAACTCCCCGTAGATGCAGCGAAGGGCATCCTGGAAAATATGAGCATTCACCTACCAAAGGTGCACGATATAGGCGGAATAAGCGAGGCATTGAAGTTGGAGGTGCCCAAACTGTCACCGGATCAGATAAAGCATTTCGTCGCGGAGGCCTACAGGTATGTCGGATGACGGTAAATTGCAGATTTACTCCACAGAAGCATCTGACGCATCTCACGGAACCTACATTGTGAGATGCATCAGTGGAACGGTGCACATTGGCCAGACGTTCGCCCTCGCTAGCACAACCAGCGATGCCTCTTCCACTCAATTTCGCGCCAGCCTTCAGCAAATCGAGCGGTACAAGGGAGTCTTCGTGGATTATTTCACTCCCCCCCACGTCGCCAAGGTGGTTTTCACAGGAATCGTCCCCGCCGAGATCGAATCCGGGACTATCCTTGCGTGTGTCTTGGATGAGGACACGACGGCGTCTCTGTAACGGGGCGTACGGACCGAGTGCGATGGGTAGGACGGACGACTGACGGCGGATCGCACTGTCCACATGGGGGCCACTCGGACGTGCAACGGCACGTCGGTCATCTCGCGTTGCGGGGCGCTGCAATACGCGCACAGGGAGTGCGATCAGTGGGTGGTGAGCGCGGCGTGCGGACGCCACAGCCCGACTTCCTGGAACGCGCGGACGGGTTACTGGATGCGCGGGGCGTACTGCGGGCGGCGGTTTCGGATGTACGGGAGGCTCAGGCGCCCGGACTCGGCATCCGGAGTGGTACCGGAGCTACGCCAAGTTGGAGGCGGACGCCGTCCAGTTGTACGTCTACAACAACCAGTCTCCGCCTGGGCCGACTTCGTCGCGCTCACCGGGGCCGCTCGCACGCCCTGAGGGGCTGAACCGAACCCGCGGCGGAACGCGCGCCCGGATGGGGGCGATTTGCCATGGTACGGCCGGATCGGGGGTTCCCCGGTCCCGGTTCTCCTGGACCTCGAACCGCCCGCTTCAAAAGGCTTCAAGAACCAGGGAAAGAACCTTCCCCACCCCCACCTCACCTCCGCTCACTCGGACGGGTGACGCATCCCAACTCAACTGGCGCATATGCCATGACGCGGTGCAAGCTCAGCCTCGACAACAGAACACGACCGCAGAAATGCGGCGGCCCCCGGCCGGGACTGGCATCCCGATCGAGGGCCTCACCAACGAGGAAGAGAACGCTTCCCCATGGCTGTATCGCAGCTTAACGCGCCCCTGTGCGCGTCGCCGCCCGTTCCCACGGTCGGCATCCGGCACATCAACCTGCCGCACAACGACCGCTTCGTCGTGGTCGGCAACCACCTCGCCCAGCACGACCGGCTCTCGCTGACCGCGATCGGTCTGTCCGTGCACATCCAGTCGCTGCGCTCCGGGACCAGGATCTCGGTCAAGAAGCTCGCCGAGCGGTTCCCCGAGGGCGAGGACCGCATCTCGGACGCGCTCAACGAGCTGGAGCGGTACGGGTATCTGCGGCGCACGCGGGTGCGGTTGCCGTCCGGGCGGCTGATCACGACGACCGAGTCGTTCAACAACCCGACCGCGATGCGGGTCCGTGTGCCGGAGCGGGCCGTGCCCGTGACCGCGTCCGTCCGGGAAGCGCCGCCGCCTGCCGTCGAGCCGCCCGTGCCGGACCCGGTCGTGGGGCCCGAGCCCGTACCTCGGCCGAAGCAGCCCTGCCCACGGCCCCGGTCGGGGACCGCGCACCCCGCCCCGACGCCACCGCGGCCCGTCCCCGCCGCCCTCCTCGCGGACCTGCGGCGGCACGATCCCCGGCTGCTGCTCTCCGAGCGGGACATCGGCCGCCTGGCCCCGGCCGTCGACGTCTGGCTCGAGCGGGGCGTCGCGCCCGACGCGGTACGGCGGACGCTGACGGCCGCGCTGCCCGCCGGTGAGCTGCACCGTCCGGCGGGGCTGCTCCGGCACCGGCTGACGGAGCTACTGCCGCCACCGCTCCCGGCCGCCCCGCCCTCCGCGCCGCGCCCGGACCCGTTCCAGACGTGCGACGCCTGCGACCTCGCGTTCCGCGCGCCCGAGCCGGGCCTGTGCGGCGGCTGTGCGACGGCCGCCGTCATCGTGGCGGCATGACTCGGCATCGCGGCGCCGGCCCGCTGGACCTGCCGCTGTGTGCGACGTCGGCCCACCACGCCCTGGTCGTGCTGCATCGCGACCACGACTTCGTGTCCGTCGCGCGCGTCGTCGACGGCATCGACGGCATCGACGCACGGGTCGTGCGGGATCCGTACACCGTCCGACGGCCCCTCCCGAAGCTGTTACAGATACTGCGCGTACTCGTCCAGCGCCCGCAGGACCTCCGGCTCGTCGCCCGGCGGGAGTTGGAGGACGACCTCCTCCACGCCCAGCTCCGCGTAGTGCGCCAGCTTCCCCGCCGAGGGTCGGACCGCGTATGGAACGACCTGGAGGGTCTTGGGGTCGCGACCAGCCGCCTCCCAGGCGGCACGCAGCCGCGGCATCGTCTCCGTGAGGCCCCGGCCGCCGATCGGGAGCCAGCCGTCCGCGTACTGAGTGATGTGGGCGAAGAGCTTCGGGCCGGCCGCGCCGCCGACCAGGATGCGCGGGGCGCCGCCGGCCGGTTTGGGGAAGGCCGACGAAGGGCGGACCGAGCCGAACTCGCCCTTGTACGGGGTGGGTTCCGGCGCCCACAGCGCTCGCATCAGACGCATCCGGTCCAGTGCGAGTTCGCGGCGCGTCGACCACTCGACCCCGTGGTCCGCCGCCTCCTCCTTGTTCCAGCCGAAGCCGACGCCCAGCGTGAAGCGACCGCCGGAGACGTGGTCCAGGGACGCGATCTGCTTCGCCAGGTCGATCGGATCGTGCTGCGCGACCAGGGTGATGCCCGTGCCGAGGGCCAGCGTCGACGTCACCGCCGCCGCCTGGGCGAGCGCCACGAAGGGGTCGAGCGTGCGGCCGTACTCGCGGGGCAGCTCACCACCCGCGGGGTAGCCGGTGGTCCGTTCCACCGGAATGTGGGTGTGCTCGGGGACGTAGAGGCCGGCGAAGCCCCGCTGCTCCAGCTCGCGGGCCAGCCGCACCGGGCTGATCGTCTCGTCGGTCAGGAAGATGGTGGTCGACATCCGCATGCGCCCAACGTATGCCGTACGGGCCCGCGCCGTCTCGGGTCATGACCGCGGACGGGCCCGCGCCGTCTCCGGTCATGACCGCGCCGTCCGCCGAACCCCTTCCCTTGGTCGCCCGTTCACGGCTCAATACCAGGGTTCACATCGTTCGACTGCGTCACTGAGGCCCTTCGACACCCTGGGGAGTCCGACGGCATGTGCAACGAGGAAGAACACGCGGGACACGCGATGGCGCGGCGCGGGCTGCTCGTGACCGGGGCCGCCGCCGCGCTTACGCTCGGGACCGTGAGCTTCGCGAGCGCCGCGCCGCCCGATGGCGGCCGGCGGACGGAGGTCGTACGCGGCACGCTGCCGCCGGGCTCCCCCGACTACGTGTACCTGCCGGTCGAAGTGCCGCGGGGCGTGCGGGAGATCCGCGTCTCGTACCGGTACGAGCGGCCGGCCCAGCCGGCCGGGACGGCGGGCAACGCGCTCGACATCGGCATCTTCGACGAGCGCGGCACCGCCCTCGGCGGTGCCGGCTTCCGCGGCTGGTCGGGCGGCGCCCGGACGGAGTTCTTCATCCGGGCGGACGAGGCGACCCCCGGCTACATCCCGGGCCCGGTCCGCCCCGGCACCTGGCACATCGCGCTGGGGCCGTACACGGTCGCGCCGCAGGGCCTCCCGTACGAGGTGACCGTCACGCTGACCTACGGCGAGCAGGCTCCGGCACCGGAGGCGGTTCACCCGCCCGAGCGGGCCAAGGGCCGTGGGCGTGCCTGGTACCGCGGCGACTGCCATCTCCACTCCTGGTACTCGGACGGCAGGCGCACCCCCGCCGAGATCGCCGCCCTCGCCCGCGCCGCCGGGCTGGACTTCATCAACTCGTCCGAGCACAACACCCACTCCGCGCACCCCCACTGGGCGGCGGAGGCCGGGGACGACCTGCTGATCCTGCTCGGGGAGGAGGTCACGACCCGCAACGGGCACGTGGTGGCGCTCGGCACCGATCCGGGCACGTTCGTCGACTGGCGCTACCGCGCCCGCGACAACCGCTTCGGGCACTACGCCCGCGAGATCCGCCGGGCCGGCGGGCTGGTGGTCCCCGCCCACCCGCACGCCACCTGCATCGGCTGCAACTGGAAGTTCGGCTTCGGGGAGGCCGACGCGGTGGAGGTCTGGAACGGGCCCTACACGCCCGACGACGAGGTGTCGCTCGCCGACTGGGACAGCACCCTCGCGCTCGCCGCCCGCAACGGCGGGCGCTGGACACCCGCCATGGGCAGCAGCGACGCGCACCGCGACCCCGACCCGGTCGGCACACCGCAGACCGTCGTCCTCGCCGACGACCTGACCCGCGAGGCGATCCTCGACGGGATCAAGGCAGGGCGCAGTTACGTCGCCGAGTCCAAAAACGTCTCGCTCGGCTTCTCCGCGGCCGGCGGGCGCGGCCGGCACGCGGGCATCGGGGAGCGGCTCCGCGTGGACGACAAGGATCCGGTGACGGTCCGGCTGGAGGTCGAGGGCGCGCCCGGCTGCACGGTTCGGTTCGTGACCGACCAAGGGGTGCTGCACTCGGCGGCGCTGCCCGCCTCGGGGACCGGGACGGTGGAGTGGCGCACGACCGCGCGGTACGCCACCTACGTACGCGCCGAGGTACGTCACGCGCCCGTGATGCCGCCGCTGCCGGGGGCGCTCGCCGCGTTCACGAACCCTGTTTTTCTGGGCGGCTGAGCCCGCGGTCCGGCGAAGTGATGTCCGGGCCGCCGGCGGTGCGGGCGGCCCGGCGTCCGACCCTATCCGCCCTCCCCGCCCATCGGAAAATGGCCGGTGCGGTACGGCCCCGGGGCCTACGCTCCGGGCATGGGATCAATTGTGCGCCACATCACCATCGACTCCTCCGACGCCTACCGCCTCGCGACCTTCTGGGCCGCGGTGCTGGATGCGAAGGTCTCCGACGACGACGCTCCCGGTGACGACGATGCTCTGGTCGAGTCGAAGAACGGGGCGCTGCTGTTCGTCACCGTCCCCGAGAAGAAGACCCTGAAGAACCGCGTCCACCTGGACATCGTGCCGGCGGAAGGCACCCGTGACGAGGAGGTGGAGCGTCTGCTGGCGCTCGGGGCGACGCTCGTCGCCGATCACCGTGTGCCGGACGGCCGGGGTTGGGTGACGCTGGCGGACCCGAACACTCGTAACTACCAGTTCTGATCGTATCCCCTGGTCAGACCATGGGAAAGCCCCCGCCGTGCACCATCGGCGCAGCACACAACGGGGGCAGTTGGAGGGGCTAGCGGGTCACATCAGCGAACCCGGTGACAGTGCGCCGGAACCGCATGTGCCCGGTGCGTCCAGCGTGGCGCAGCGCCCACATATCCGCAGCTTCGTTGTCCGTCTGCGGGCCGGACTCCTCATGGCAGTCAGCGGTCACACAGGCCGCTTCCCACGTAGCCCCGGCACTCGTGTCCGTCCGGATGGTGTGGGGCTCGTAGCGGAACACTGAGCGGGTCACCCGAACGCCTCAGCGGGCAGTCTGGGGCCGTCGTCGTCTCCGTCGCCGTCCGGCACGGGCAAGCGCGCTCCGCGCGACTCAGCAACCCGCAGCGCATCCGATAGGCACTCGCTCAACCGACGTACTGCGTAACGGAGTTCAGCGTCAGACACCTTCGGCTCTTCGAGCAACTGCCGTACCAGGCAGAGCACTTCGGCCCCGGTGTCGAGTTGCGTTGCTTCGAGCCGGTCGGCAAGCCGGGACATGAAGCCCGTCGCATCATCGGTCGACAGATAGGCGCGCTGCCCATCGGGACCGGGCCACGGGAGTAGGCGAGTGCTCACGCGCTCACCGCCGCATAGTCGATACCAGCAGTGGCGAGAACGAGCGCAGTACGCCGCTCCCGCTGCAACTGCCGTTCCCTTTGCTGCTCCCACGCCACAAGGTACGGACGGACCATGACCACCGCCTCAGCGTCCAGCGGTTCAAAATGGGGCCGCACGGGCCGAGGAGGGGTTACTACGGGCGCTGCGGGGGGCGTGTCGATTCGGTGTCGACCGGACGGCCGGAAGAACAGCCCGAAGAGACGGCGGATAAGCTCAAACACGTTGGCGCTCCTTTTCAGCGTCGACCACGCCCCCGGACGTTCGCAGCGTCGCGGGGGCACCTTCGGTTCCGAGGATACGCGTATTCGCGCATTCGCGGTCGCTCGAATTCGAGAAGACGCATACGTTCGAAGCATGGATCTTGACCGGGGTAAGCCCGTGTGGCCGCAGGTAGCCGACGAGCTGCGCCGCCGTATCGACGCGGGCACCTACCCGCCCGGCGACAGGTTCCCCGCCGTGGTGGACCTTGCCGCAGAGTTCGACGTGGCAGCGTCCACGGTTCAAAAGGCAGTGGCCACGCTCCGCGCTGAGGGGAAGTTGCGCACCGTGCTGGGTCAAGGCTCGTTCGTCGCGGACGCCTGACACCGCCGGCCCCTAGCACGACAACGGCAATCCTGTCAAGGGTCACCTACTTGAGCCCCAACGCACGAAAGCCCCCGGCCAGTCAGCGTCAGCCAACTAGGCACGGGGGCAACGGTGTTGCTCTTAGAAACAGCACGGGCAGGAAGCGGACGCGTAGAGATCAGCGAGGCTTGGCAAACGCCCTGAGGAACGTTTGAACAGGACCACGAAAGCGGGCCAAAGCTCGTGTGACAGCGGGTCGCTACCGTCGCTGACAATGGCGCAGACAAGCGGCTCAGTGTCCATACCGCGCGGACTCCTCAGCTTGGATTGCGTGAACCCGTCGCATGGCAGCGGCGAGAATCTTGTCATCGTCGCTTTCGTCGTCAGCGGGTTCCAAACCGGTCTGTTCCTTCATGGCCGTATACAGCGCGCTGAACGAGCGCAACAGCGGATGCGCGACGGGGACACCCGCGCTTCCCATGACCATAAGTCCGTCTGTTGCAACGTGGTCCATGAACGCTGCCCATAGTTTCACAACGTCTTCCGCAAGGGGCTCTGAGGCGGTCTCTAGCGCCTTAGGGGATATCGGGTGGACGGTGGCGACGCTGCCTGTCTGCGCGACCCTCTCAGCGCGATTGTGAGCCTTACGGCAACGGTCATCGCAGTACCGCTTACGCCAGTCGGACCCAGCAGGGAAAGGCTTGCCGCACGGTACGTGCTGGCACTTAGTGATTTTCATTGGTGTTCCGTTCGTGGTGACGGGTGGCGGGTAGGCGGACAGCCCCAGCGGGCGGCGGCGTCACGCGTGCGTCTTGTGAGTTTTAGCGGGGCTCGCTGAGCCCTCTCTCAGCCAACTTCACAGCGGCCTACCGCCCCCGCCTCGCTCGCTGCGGGTCTTGAGGCGATGACATTCACGGCAAAGCACTTGCACATTGCTCTCAATGTCCATGCCGTTCTTACTAAGCGGCACGACGTGGTCAACGTGTAGGTCAATGGCCAAGGACTCACGCCGACACGAGCGGCAGACACCCGAACCAACACGGTTCAACGCAGCGCGCATCCTGCGCTGAGCACCATTGCCAGACGCAAGGCGTTGCTTACGCACGCTGCGACTAACCGCGTTCTTCCTTGCGCGGTACTCAGACTCACACGCTGCACAGCGTGAGCCATGGCCGTACTTCACCAGGGCACGACAGGCACGGCCCTGAATCCCTAGGCACCGGGTACGCATTGCTACCCCCTATATGCGAACACCCCCCACCTACTCAATTGAGGGGGCGGGGGGTGTAGTGGTCTTACCGGTTCTCGTGCTAGCGGTCGTCCTTGTCTAGAACCATTGCCGCTATATCAACCATCGGGTGACTGCTTTCCTCGAACAGGCAAAACTCTACGAGCCGATCAGCCGTGACAACGTCCCCAAACTTGCGCCATAGCTTGCGCTTATTCACGCCAAGCATAGAAGCGGCCAGCGCGACCGGGAATCGCACACGCTCGTAACCATTCCTTTGACTGAGTCGGTATACCCACGAACTCAGCTCGTATGTTAGGTGCGCCCTGTCATCGCCACTTAGAAGGATGTCACTCATAAGCACGCTCGCTGTCTTGCTGCTCAGCGCGGCGTACGGCATTCAGCACGTCGAGCGCTGCGAACAATCGGTGCCGCTGCGCCGGATCGGCGGGCACCACCGCATAGTCATGGATGGCAGACACAGCGGCTGCGATCTGTGCTGCTGTTGGTTCGAACATGTCTCTCCTTACAGGGCTTGGATAACCGAGTCATCACGCGGAACGGGCAGGGCAGTAGGCCGTACATAGTCCCGCCGGCCTAGCTCACGAGCGCAGCCCTGGCACCACACCGCAGCGCTATCCCAATCCTTCTGATCGGGGTCCGCGTACAGAACTACAACGCCTTGCACGGGGCCCGTTCCCCCGCAGTGACTACAGCGAATGACGTTGCCCTCACGGGCGAACTTGAGTGCTCGCTGCGCTAGCTCAGTGAGGATTGCGTCACTTGCAGGATTCCACTTGCGAGCGAGGAGGCGGGCAGCGCGGGAACGCCACTTGACTCCGATCACAGCGACTCCCAAACATCAAACTCGTCATCATCGAAAAGGGTCCGGTTACGTATGGCTTGTTCGCACGGACGGCAGACCACCACGAGCCCCGTTTCCCCAATGGTCTTAGGGAACTTGGCTCGGTACCTCAACGCCCGTTCAGCGATCACGAAAGATAGCGCAGACGGCTCGTGTAGCTGAGGCTCGCAGCGGCCCCAATAGCACGGCCACTTACCCTCAAAGCCCTTACGTTCGGCCCGGTCGTTGAGAATCGTTGCTGCCGTTTCCTCGTTCTGCTCTCGCTGCCATTGGTCGTAGCGTCGACACTCGGCACAAGCCCCCGGGCCCCCTCCGCAGAGGTGGGAGGGAACCCGGGGTGCATTGCTGTCAGCCATTACGCAGCAGCCGCTACAACGACCTGAACATGTCCAGCGTCCGCAATGGCCACGTCACCAACGCGAGCACGAGCAGCAATCGCGACGTGATCAATCGCGTACACGCTCGCTTCCGTGGTCACCTTCGAAATTTCAAGGTTCTTCCGAACACCCACACCGACCTGAGCGAGATCGGCCACAACGACCGTGCCAGCAGGAACGGTTACCGTCCCGTCTGCAAGAGCGGGCAGGGCGACAAACTCAGGAAGCTTGTCAAGGTAGGCAGCGCCGTAAAGGCTCGCCACAGACCGCTGTAGCGCTCGGATCTCAGCCGGGTTACCGATAACCGCCGAAGGCGTACCGCCCGCGTTCTCACAGCGAGCCACAGCGTCAATGACGTGGTCTGCGTCGAGGGTGGTCTCACCGGCCGGAGTAGTGGTCACGGTGCCGACGTCGAGCAGGCCATAGACAGTCTCGTCACCATCGGTGCCACCGTTCACTAGAACGTGGTCGACACGCTGACCGACACCCGCAAGTAGCGCAGCCTCTATGGACTTCTCAGCGAACGGGTAATCGGTCAGCTCGTCCGCATCAATGCGAGTAATCGCGGTGGGCTTGACCGTCTGGAACGAACCAATGGTCACCGGTACGGCGACATCGGCAATCGGCTCGTTGCGCGGGGCAAGCTCAGCGGTCACACGAGGGGCAACAGGCACGGCACCACGGGTCCGCGAAAACTCGAATGCATTCAGCCGGCCCAGCAGTCGGGAACCATTCGGTGCAGCGCTGAGCATTGTTGCAGCGGGAACGCTAGACGTGTCGGCCACAAAATCAGCCTCACGCATTTCAGCGACAGACGAGCCGAACACGCGGACATCCGCAAGAGAACGCTTAGCGACCGGATCACCCGGAATCACGTAACCCTGGTGGAGAGACGCAGCACGCTCAGCGGCAGCACCGGCCGCAATGGTCGAGCCGAGGATCTTGTCATAATCCGCGATGATCTCAAGAAGCTTTGCTTCCTTCGAACGCGCAGCGGCATGCATGGGCTTATTGGCAAACTCATCCATGAGAGCGCGAAGTTCGGCTGTAGCTCGTCCTCGCTCAGCGAGTGCATTAGAGGCAGCGGAAACGTTGAAAGACAAGGTAGGTCCTTAAACGGAAGCGACCCACTCAATCGAGTAGGTCGCAGGCTTGTTGGTGGTATCCGGTTGTGATCGCGCTGTTGTGTCTGCGGTTGTGGTGCTGCGGTTGTTATGGAGTTTTACAACAGCCTTACGGCTGAGGGGTGTTAGGGGCGAGTCAGGCGCACGGCAAGCGAGCCCGCAAGCTCACCCGCTAGCACAGCGACGGTGCCGAGGAATGCAAGCGTCATGGTGCGTCCATTTCGTTGGCCGTTTCCTTGGGTAGCAGGTTCAGCCCTAGGACGACCCAGTCTTTGCGGCCCCGGACGGTTTTGTATCCAGCGTGCGCGAGAAGCGCCGTTGTTGCCGCGTTGTCCGGATGCCCGGAATACCCGTTCTCTCTTGCCCACCGGCGCATAAGGCCTATCAGCAAGTGGCGGGGCACAAGATGCGACCGAGCGTCTATGGTCCTAGCTCGGAGGAAATCAAAAACTAGATCTCGCTCGTCGTCCGTATACCCGCTCAATGGTCGCCCCGTCGTCCAGAAACACGGTTAGCAGGCAGCGAGCGATAAAGCCAACTGATGTGCTCAACACCCGGGTGCACGGCTATGTTTCCGTCCGCATCTTCGATCACGGTTCCATCGGCACGAATCGACTTGACCAAGTCACGGAAGATCCATTCCATCTCGTCAGCGAGCGGACGGGGGATCGGCACGGGCTTAGGCACGGGGATAGTCATTTTGTGTTCCTTAGCTTGAGAGCAGCGCGGTAGTTCTGAGCACGGGTTCGGCAATCCGCCGTGCAGTACTTGCGGGGTCGACCGGGGCCGTCCACTATCCCAACAGGCTTTGCGCACCATCCGCAGGAACGGTCAGCGGATGCGAGCGTTAGGCATAGCTGGTGGACGGACGCTTTTAGGTCGGGCATTAGGGTCTCCGAAAACGGAAAAACCCGGACCCCATGGACGCTGTGCCAGCAGCGCATCTCATGAGATCCGGGGTCACCGGGCTTGTGTTACGTGCTGGCACACGTAAGCGGAAGGGGCGGAACCGAATAGCACTCTCAACTACTCGGGTCCGCACACGCTGTCCGCTAAGACAAGGGGCGTTAACCCCTCTACTATTTAGATAGTGCGTCAAACGCTTATCGCGCCCACTATGTCGGGTTCGCCGGAATTACCGTTACTGATTCGTGATATGGCTCAGCGGCCTAAGCGCCGCTTTGCTGGCCTAACGCGGAAGCGGGTAAGGGAAGGGGTGCAGGAGCCCCCACGCGCTGTCAGTGGGCAAGGTTGCGTCGTGAATCGCGAGGGTTGCCCGGCGACTCAGCGGGCCGAGTGACGCAGTGACGCGATGATGTCACTTCTGGTTTCGCAGCTATAAAAGCTCATTAATTAGATACCTGTGTTGGGAACCCAAAAACAACCTAAATTCGTCACTCGCGTCACTTCCGCTGGTCAGAGGGCATATTGATCTTGGCTTCTGAGTGACGCGGTGACGACTGAGGCGAACCTAAGTTGTGGATAACTCTGTGGACGAATCGAATCGGGCCCGCAATTTCTCATACAGCGGGACACCCCCCTTCCGCTGTGATGACGAACGCGCCCCGTCGGATGACGCTGCACCCCCTCAGCGGGCACCGAACGTCGTTGGGGAACCCGCCGTCGAGCGTCCTTCCCGGATGCCCTCAGGGGCTCTCTGCGGCCGCCTGTCCCGGCGCAGGAACGCACGTTGCGGCACAGCCGACCTGGGCACCGGAAAGGCGCTCAGCGCCCGTGTGCGGGCATGACAAAGCCCCGCTCGACCACTGGGGCCGAACGGGGCTGAGAGGGGCTGAGGCGAGCGGCTAGAGCGCGTTAAGCTCACGTCGACAGTCACGGCATGACGGCGGGGGCAGCGTCCCGCCCCCCTTACCGACACTGACAGCGAACACCGGTGCTCCGCAGAGCGTTCTACTACGGTCCCCGACAAAGACAGCGTGGGTTTCCGTGTCCCCGCCTGCCTTTGCGAGCACCACGCCGAGCACTACTGGCCCGGTCGGCTCGTCCTGGTGCCGCTTCCGGCGGGCTGCCACAGAGTCTTGCGGGTGTGGTTCCATACTCTCTCCAAAATGGGAAGCCCCAGGGCCGAAACCCCGGGGTGATCAGTGATTCCTCTTCACCGCTGAGCTTGCTCAACGCGAGCGAAATCCTACGCAGGATGGCATCGAGCGTTGCGGTCAAGTCGTGTTGCCCGACCACGCGGGCCGAACGGGCTGTTCGCTGTCGTGCTAGGCCGCTATGTGGTCACTGAGAACGTCCGCTGCCTCAGCGAAGAAGTCTTCCCGCAGGGTGAAGCACACGCGCCGCTCATCCAGCGTTCGCCACCCGCCACGGGTGCCCCGCTTCACGGTCAGGTGTGCGCCCGCCTCAATGAGCATTGCGCGCTTGCCCGCTGTATCCGCTGCCCGCCATTCGTCGGCGTAGCTGCGGTTGAGGCGGACCACTTCTGTACGGGCCTCAACCTTGGGCCGTGCCTCAAGTTCGGCCAAGCGGGCATCAAGTGCGTCCGCTCGCCGCTGCCACGCGTCCCGTGCCGCATTGCTCCGCTGCCTGCCCTCTTGCCGCATGTGGTCTTCAAACTCGGCGGTAGTGGCCTCAATCTCCGGTGTTGGGTCGTATCCGGGAATGGTGCGGGTTTCCGTGATCTTGAGTCCGCCTACGCTGCGCAGAAACTCTCGTTCCGCGTACTCGTCTGCCCATTCGGCCTTGATGTTCGCGGGTGCGTCGCACTTATCACCCCGGGCGTGCGCGTTGCACTTGTAGAAGTCGCTCACGCTGGCACCCTTCTTTGTGGGCTTGCTGAGGTACATACGGCCCCCGCAGCTATCGCAGTGCACTACGCGCAGCAGTAGCGCATTGGTGTCCTTGCGTTCGCGGTTGTCTATGGAGCGCTCAGCGAACAGTGCGCCGATCGCGTCGAATTCCTCACGGCTGAGTATCGGTGCGTTGGTCGCCATAACGGGACGGCCCCCACTGTCCCGGACGGGGTTGCCGTTGTGCGTCTTCCAACCGAGCAGCGAAACGGAGGTGAGAACGCGCTTGATGATACTGGGACCCCACTTGAATTGTTCCCGCTGGACGCCCTCTCCCTTTGCCCCGCCGGTCTTGCCTCCGGTCTTGCGTCCCTTCTTTATCGACCAGTAGTCGCGCGGGGAGGGTTCGTTTTCCTCGTTCAATTCAGCGGCAACCGCGCTTGCTGTCTTGCCCGCCATGAGTTCGCGAGTGATGCGCTCAATGACCTTTACGGCGTCAGCGTCCGGTATGAGGGTCCATCCGCCCCCGTCGAGTTCGGCAGGCTCATATCCGTAGGGCGGACGGGAACCGCGCCACCGCAGCGGCATGGATCGCATGGCCGCTTGTGCGCCGGTAACGCGCTCAGCGATCGACTGAGCTTCCATCTGTGCGGCGAACGCCAGAAGGGTTGCGATCAATTCGCCGACCACATTGGACATGTCGAGTTCGAGCCGTGCCCCGCCGGGCCCTTCGGCGAAAACGAGTCGCTTGGCGTGCTTCCGGGCCCAGGACACGAGCGCTGACATGTCGGCCATGCTGCGCACGGCACGGTCAAGCCGCCACCAAATGATGATGTCGAAATCGTCGGGCCGCTCGAACCAGGGGCCAAGCTGCGGGCGCTCGAATGGCGTGGTCTTGCTGGCACTCACGTCAAGGTCTTCCGCTTCCCCGACGATGATCGCGCCGAGTGAAGCGGCGGCAAGCTCGTTCGCTTCACGCTGCCTACCGGGGGACGTCGTCTCGTCCGTGGCGACGCTGAGGCGGATTGCGGACAGTGCGCGAGGCTGGTTGGTTTTCACACCCTCGGGAGAGTGAGTCAAACGCCTAGGCGCGCTGACCTGCGTGTTTGCTGCCATCGGTGGGCACTCCCAGAACTGCTAGATGGGAGTGTTCGGAGACCCGGAGGGGAACGAGTTCTGCGTCGAGCGCGGCGCCGCCGAACGCACGGCCTGAACGGCGTCAACGGCCGCGAGGCCCGGGGCCGGCCGCCGGGGCCGCCCCGACCCTAGCCGCGGTCCTTGCCGGCCGGGAAGAGCGGGGACCACGGCAGCGCCGTGCGCCACAGGTCTCCGCCGCGCATCCAGTCGCCGATGACCTCGGCCACCGACTGGGGTCCGATGACGTCCCCCTGCCACGGCACGTGCGCCTCGAAGTGCAGGTGGTCACCGCCCTCGCGGTATTCGACCTGGTAGCTGAAGTCGTCGTTCAGATGGACCTGCATGAAGTGCTGGCCCACCGGTTCCCTGTCGGTCCGCTCGACGATCACGAACGGGTGCGCCAGATTCATGTCGGCGAGCAGGTCGTGGACGGCCACCTCCGACGGATCGTCGAGGGACCTCCCGCCCGCTTCGGTGGCTCGGATCAGCGGCTCGGTCATACGGCTGACTGTAGGGCCCGGGTCGGACAACGGGGCCCGGACAGCCGAAAGCCGGGCCTGCGGCGCGAGAGACGCACCGCAGGCCCGGCAGAGGGTCGCTCAGTCGGCCAGTTCCAGCGCCGGGGTCTCCTTGGTGAGGACCTCGCCGCGGAAGAACGCCGGGCTGCGGCGCTGCATGAGGAGCATCAGGAAGAAGCCGAGCACCAGCAGGCCGACTCCGATGACGAAGACCGAGCCCATGCCGAGGACGGAGGATCCGGAGCCGTAGGCCGGGTCCCACATGTCGTAGAGGGTCTTGCCGAAGACCGCGGTGAGCATCAGGCCGCCGACGCCGGGGAGGATGCCCTTGACCAGCAGGTTGCCGGTCGAACGGGTCAGTTCCTTGCGGAAGAACCAGACGCAGGCGAAGGCCGTGATCGAGTAGTAGAAGCAGATCATCAGGCCGAGCGCGTAGATCGTGTCGACGAGGACGTTCTCGCTGACGAGGCTCATCACCGTGTAGAAGACGCCGGTCGCGACGCCCGCGGCGACCGTGGCGAGCCCGGGGGTCTTGAAGCGGGGGTGGACCTTCGCGAACGCCGGCGGCATGGCGTCGTACGCGCTCATCGCGAGGGCGGTGCGGGCGACCGGGATGAAGGTCGTCTGGAGGCTGGCCGCGGCGGATGCGAGGACCGCGACGAAGAGCAGGATGCCGAGACCGGAGCCCATGATCGGGTCGGCCAGCACGGCGAACACGTTGTCCGAGGTCTCCGGGTTGCCGAGCCCGGTGCCCTTCTCACCGATGCCGGCGTACATCTGCACGGCGATGGCGACCATCAGGTACGAGGCGACGATGACGACCATGGCGAGCATGGCGGAGCGGCCCGGGGTGCGGGCGCTGCCGACGCTCTCCTCGTTGATGGACAGACAGGCGTCCCAGCCCCAGTAGATGAAGATCGAGAGGGAGAGCCCCGCGGTGAAGGCGGAGAAGGACTCGACGCCGAACGGGTTCATCCAGGACAGGGAGAAGTCCAGGGAGCCGGCGACCTCGCCGGACTTGGCGATCGCCATGGCCGCGAAGATCACGATGACGGTGAGCTGGAGGCCGACCAGGGCGTACTGGACCCATTTGGTCGCGGTGATGCCCCGGTAGCTGATGGCCGTCGCGACGGCGATGAAGCCGAGTGTGGTGAGGATGTGGACGGCCTTGTTGCCGTCGAGGGCGGCCACGTCGGCACTGCCCGTGATCTCTCCGGCGGTGAGCCAGAAGAAGGACGTGGCCACACCGGCGAGGTTGGAGAGGACCACGACGGTGGCCACCAGCAGTCCCCAGCCGCACATCCAGCCGATCTTGGGACCGAAGGCCTTCACCGACCAGGTGAAGGAGGTGCCGCAGTCGGGGACCGCCTTGTTGAGCTCCCGGTACGCGAAGGCGACGAGCAGCATCGGCAGGAAGCCGGCCAGGAAGATGGCGGGCATCTGGAGTCCGACCTCGCCGACGGTCGGCCCGAGTGTCGAGGTCAGGCAGTAGACGGGGGCAACCGTCGAGACGCCGATGACAGCCCCACCCATGAGGCCGACGGAGTTCCCGCCCAGGCCCTTGGTGCGGACACCCCCGTCGGGGGCGCTCCGTACCGTGTCTCCGGCCTGTGGCCGCGCATCCAGCTGAGTCATGGAGAGGACGTTAAGTGCTGCGGTTTCCACATCCGGATGATCGAAGTCCGGATTCTCCTGGAGCCTCGCCGCTTGATTCCAAGGTCAAGGCGGACGTCTCCGAGACATTCGGAAGCCTCATTGCGGTTACCAGCGGTACATCGCAAGGCGTCAGCGCCACTCTTCCGAGATGCGAGAACCGCAGCGTCACCCGTTTTGTCCGGTTTCAAATTTTCCCGTGCGTTTTTCCGGCCCGGCGCCGGGCCAATTGGCGCAAGGGATTTAGGCCACCCGTCGCCCGCCGTCAGCCCGGCCACACCACCGACTGGAGCTCGCTGTACGCATACAGCGCGTACGAGCCGACGTCCCGGCCCACGCCGCTCCGCTTGAACCCGCCGAACGGCGCCTCCATGTTCCGGCCGACGGTGTTCACCCCGACCCCGCCCGCCCGCAGCCGGGCCGCCACCCGGAAGGCACGGGCCACATCGCCCGACCAGACGTAGTCGATCAGGCCGTACTCGCCGTCGTCGGCGAGCGCGATCCCCTCCTCCTCGTCGTCGAACGGGACGACGACCACCACCGGCCCGAAGATCTCCTCACGCACGACGCGCATGTCCTTCGTGCAGTCGGCGAAGAGCGTGGGAGCCACGTAGAAGCCCTTCTCGAAGGCGGGCCGCCCGCCGCCCGCCACCAGACGCGCGCCCTCCTTCCTGCCCAGGTCGACATACGACTCCACCCGGTCGCGGTGGGCCGCCGAGA
This sequence comes from Streptomyces kurssanovii, assembly GCF_040677245.1. Classification (NCBI taxonomy): domain Bacteria; kingdom Bacillati; phylum Actinomycetota; class Actinomycetes; order Kitasatosporales; family Streptomycetaceae; genus Streptomyces; species Streptomyces kurssanovii. Next base: position 2,995 of record NZ_JBFAQK010000041.1, on the reverse strand, counting down.
TGACCGGTCCGACGACCGTGGCCGGATCGCGCGGGTCGCCGACGCGCAGGGCACGCGCCAAGCCGGCCAGCCCCTCCACCAGCCGGTCGTACACGCCGCGCTGCGCGATCACCCGCGTCGGCGCCGTGCATATCTGACCGCTGTAGAAGGAGAACGTCGTACCGATCCCGCGCACGGCGGAACCGATGTCCGCGTCGTCGAAGACGAGGGCCGCGCCCTTGCCGCCCAGCTCCATCAGCTGGCGCTTCATCCCACGGCCGCAGACCTCGGCGATGCGCTGCCCGACCACCGTGGAGCCGGTGAAACTGACCATGTCCACGTCCGCGCAGTCGACGGCCGCCTCGCCGACGGCCGGCGCGGAACCGGTGACCACGTTCACCGTGCCGGGCGGGGCGCCCGCCTCCTCGAGGGCCGCCGCCATCCGGTAGACCGACAGCGGGTCCTGCGGAGCGGGTTTCACCACGACCGTATTGCCCATGGCGAGCGCCGGAGCGACCTTGCCGGCCGGGTTCGCCCACGGATTGTTGTACGAGGTGACGCAGGTGACCACGCCGACCGGCCGGCGTACGGCGACGGCGCCGAGCACGCCGCCCTTGCCCATCGGGCCCGCGGCGCTGATCTGCGGCGGCAGGGCCCGCTCGACCGGCTCCAGCGCGCCCTTGGCGTACCGGGCGAACCGGGCCGCCGCCACCGCCACCTGCATCCCGCGTGCCGTGGCCGTCGTCGCGCCGCTCTCGGCACGGGCCAGCTCCGTGTGGGCCTCGCGGTCCCGCAGGACCAGGGCGGCCGCCCGGTCCAGGACCGCGGCGCGCTCCTCGGGCCGCGTGCGGGACCAGGTGGTGAAGGCCTCGCGGGCGGCGGCGGCAGCGGCGTGGACCTGGGCGCGGCTCGCCTCGGGCGCCAGGCCGACGACCTCCTCCGTCGCCGGGTCGATCACCTCGTAGTGACCCAGGTCGGGCTCGACCCACTGTCCGCCGATGAACAGCCGCTGCCCGGCCCGCTCCGGCGGCGTCACCGGGTCGACACCGTCCTCGTGTCACGGCCGGAACGGAGCACCCGGCCCGGTACGGCGCCGGTGACCTTGTCGTTCCGTATCGTCTCGACACCGTTGACCCGCACGGACACGATCCCGACGGCCTTCGCGTCCAGGCGCGGGCTGTCGCCGGGAAGGTCGTGCACGAGCGTCGCCGGGCCGGCGTCGATACGTTCCGGGTCGAACAGGACGAGGTCCGCGTGGTGACCCTCGACGATGCGGCCGCGGTCGCGCAGACCGAAAAGACGGGCCGGATCGTCGGTCAGCATCTTCACCGCCTCCTCCAGCCCGACCAGCTTCCGGCCCCGCAGACAGTCCCCGAGGAAGCGGGTCGTGTACGGGGCGCCGCACATCCGGTCCAGGTGCGCGCCCGCGTCCGAGCCGCCGAGCAGCACGTCCTCGTGCTGCCAGGTCTCCGCGCGCAGAGCCCACGAGTCCGGGTCGTTGTCGCTGGGCATGGGCCAAAGGACCGTACGCAGATCGTCGTTGGCGCAGATCTCGACCAGGCACTGGAAAGGGTCCTGGCCGCGTTCCGCGGCGATGTCCCGCACGACGCGGCCGGTGAGGCCCTCGTTCTCCCGGGTGTACGTGTCCCCGACGACATACCGGCCGAAGTGGGCCAGCCGGCGGAAGACACCGGCCTCCGGGGAGTCCGCGCGCCGCAGCATCCCGGCCCGGACGGCCGGATCACGCAGTTTCGCGATGCGCTGCGGCACGGGCAGGGACAGGACCTCGCCCCAGCCGGGGATCAGGTTCAGCGCGCAGAACGTCCCCAGCGACATGTTCATCGGCGTCAGGATCGGCATGGTCAGCGCGACGACACGGCCACCGGCCTTACGGGCACGCTCGGAGGGGACGAGCTGGCGGGGGACACGGTCGGGGACGGAGGCGTCGATGGTGAGGACGTTCCAGTTCAGCGGCCTTCCCGCGGCGGCGCTCATCTCCACGAGGAGGTCGATCTCGTCGTCCCCGAACCGGTCGAGGCACCCGGCGACGATCGCCTCGAGCTGGGTGCCCTCGTGCTCCCCCACAGCCCTGGAGAGGGCGAGCAGTTCGTGCGGCAGGGCGTGACGGGACGCGACGGGCCTGCCGTCACCGTCCGAGTGCGTCGACGACTGCGTGGTGGACAGGCCCCAGGCGCCGGCCTCCATGGCGTCATGCAGGAGCGCCAGCATCCGCTCGAGCTGCGCCGGGGTCGGCTGCCCGCCGATCGCGTCCGGGCCCATCACGTGCCGGCGGAGGGCGCAGTGGCCCACCATGAAGCCGGCGTTGACCGCTGTGCGGCCTTCGAGGGCGTCCAGGTACTCACCGAAGGTGTGCCAGTTCCAGGGGGCGCCCTGCTCGAGCGCGACGAGGGACATGCCCTCGACCTTGGACATCATCCGCCGCGTGTAGTCGGCGTCCTCCGGACGGTCCGGGTTGAGCGGCGCGAGCGTGAAACCGCAGTTGCCGCCTGCGACGGTCGTGACGCCGTGGTTGAGGGACGGGGTCGCGTACGGGTCCCAGAACAACTGGGCGTCGTAATGGGTGTGCGGGTCGACGAAGCCGGGGGCCAGGACGAGGCCGGTGGCGTCCTCGACGGTCCTGGCCGAGGGGGTGGCGCCGGTGCCGGGCTCCGTGATGGTGGCAGTCCGGCCGTCGTCGCCGATGCCGACGTCGGCGGCGTAGGCGGGGGCGCCGGTGCCGTCGACGACGGTCGCGTTGCGGATGAGGTGGGCGAGCATGGCGTCCCCTTCTGTACGGGGTCGTTGGCGGGTCGGGTGGGTGGTGCGGTGTGGCCCGGCCGGGGGGTGCGGCGGCCGGCCGCGGCCACGCACGCCGCCCCGACCGGGCGCGACGGGCGACGGTCCGGGAAGACGCCGCCCGTGCGTGTGGGGTGGGCGGGGGGTCCGCTGCGCGGGGGCTTGTCCCCTCCCCGCCCCTTCCCGTAACCGGGCTCCGCCCGGACCCGTACCGCGCTTC
>NZ_JBFAQK010000040.1:0-63594 GCF_040677245.1 Streptomyces kurssanovii | reverse complement strand
GGCGTTTGAGGCGCGGGGGTCCGGGGGCGGAGCCCCCGGTTTCGGGAAGGGGCGGGTAGGGGAACAGGCCCCGCGCAGCGGCCGTCCGCCCGCTCGTCAGGCCCGCCCCGTTCCGGCGCCCCGCGTCGACTCCTCCGCGCGCCGCCCCCGCGCCACCGCGCACGCCAGCGTGACCGCCGAGCCCGCCACCGCCCACGCGGCGAGCACCAGCATGGGGCCGCCCGCCCCGTTCCCCCTGAAGTACGCGATGGAGCGCGCCGCATACGTGCCCGCTCCCGGTGGCAGCGCCGGGCCGATCGTGCGCCAGAAGGGCGGGAGGAGCGGGTACGGGTAGGCCCCGCCCGCGCTCGGGTTGCCGAGGACGACCACGAGCAGGATCGCCAGGCCGATGCCGACGATCCCCGCCAGGCCCTGCAGCGCCAGCGTGAGCGCTCCGACCGCGAAGACGAGCAGCGTGCCGAGACCCCACAGTGCCCAGACGCTGCCGGGCAGCGCGTCCAGGACCGGGCCGGCGATCACCGCGCCGAGCAGTCCCGCGGTGACGGCGTACAGCAGCAGCGCGCCGAGCCGGATGACTGCGCGGGCCCCGTTGGCAGGCCGGGCGCCCGCGCTGATGGCCAGGATCGCCGCGCACAGATAGCCGCCCACGCACCAGCCGACCACCAGGTAGAACGAGGAGAGGCCGCGCGCGTCGCCCGCGGCGCCCGGGACGATGTCCACGACGTCGACCCTGCGCTGCTGCGACCGCTCCACCTTTCCGACGACCCCGGCGAGCGCCTCGGAAAGCGCTCCTCCCGCGCCGCCGGCGACCAGCAGCCGGTCGGTGGTGCCGCGTGGGTCGATGACGAGTGCCCCGTCGACCTTGCGTTCCAGGATCTGCCGCCGGGCGGCCGCCTCGTCGCCGACGGTCCGCGGTTCCAGGGGGTCGCCCGGCAGCCGGGCCAGCCGGTACAGGGCCTCGTCGGCGATCTGCGTGTCGGGCGAGGTGATCGCCAGCGGGATCATGTGCGGCTTCGGCTGGTGGAAGGCGCCGATGTACGACGTGATGAATCCGAGCTGGAGCGCCAGCACTCCGATGACCAGGATCGCGGCCCGCACGGTCACCGCGTCCTTGACCTCGTCGAGGAACCCCTTGCGCGGCTCGCCGTCTGTCTGTGCCGTCTGTGCCATGGCCCAACGCTCGACGGCGCCCGCCGTACGCGCAGGTGGTAGGGTCCGAATGGCTGAGGTAGACAGTGTCTACGGCGGTGCGGTAGACACGGTCCATGACGTCTGCGACGCAACACGACGAGAGTCTCCGGGCCAGGCTGGTGGTGGTGGGGGTCGAACTGGTGACCACCAGGGGGGTGGAAGCGCTCTCCCTGCGGGAGATCGCCCGCAGCGCGGGCGTCTCGCACGGCGCCCCCCGGCGCTACTTCCCCACCCACCTGTCCCTGCTGTCCGCGATCGCGCGGGAGGGCTTCGCCGACCTGGCGCGCAGGGCCACCGACGTCGTCGACGCCGTCGAGGAGGACCCCCGCGCCCGGGTCGCCGCACTGTGCCGCCTCTATCTGGACTTCGCGCGGACCGACGGCGGCATGTTCGAGCTGATGTTCCGCCACGACCTGCTCAAGAGCGGTCATCTCGGTCTGCGGGAGACCAGCCTGCCGCTCTTCGGCAGGTTCGTGGACGCGGTGGCGCAGGTGCGGCCGCGCCCCGGGGACGCCCCGCCGCAGGTCGTCGCGACCGCGCTCTGGACCAATCTGCACGGCATCGCCCAGCTGTGGGGGTGGGGCAGCCTCCAGCTCGCGACGGGGACCGACGACGTGGAGCCACTGCTGCGCACCGTGCTGGACGCCCACCTCGGTCCGGACCCCCGGTGAGTACGGCCCCGAGCCGCGGCCGTGCGGGCCGAAGCGCAGACCAGGACAAGCCCCCGAGCGAGGGCAGAAGCGACGGCAGAAGCGCTCGCCGGCGCGCGGCCCATCGGCGGATCACGCTCGCCGGCAGTGTCGTCGGCGCCTCGGTCGTCGCACTGGACGGCACCGTGCTGACCATCGTGCAGCCCGTCATGCAGCGGGATCTGCACGCGTCGTTCGAACAGGTCCAGTGGACCGGCACCGGCTATCTGATCGCGGTGGCGAGCCTGCTCGTCCTCGCCGGGCGCATCGGCGACCGGTACGGCCACCGGCAGGTCTTCGCCGTCGGGATGCTGGGCTTCGGTGCCGCGTCCGCCGGGATCGGCGTTGCGCCGGACATCGGCTGGGTGATCGCGCTGCGGGTCGCGCAGGGGGCCTTCGGCGCGCTGCTGCAGCCGGCCACCCTCGGCATGCTGCGGGCCGCCTTTCCGCCCGACCGGCTGGGCATGCCCATCGCGCTGCGCACCAGCGCGATCGGAGCGGCTGCCGCCGCCGGACCGGTCGTCGGCGGGGCGCTGGCCGCCGAACTGGGGTGGCGCTCCGTCTTCCTGCTCAATGTCGCACCGGCCCTGGTGATCGGGCTGCTCGTCCTCGTCGTGCGGGACCCGGAGCCCGCCCCGGCGCCGAGGACAGGGCTCGACCCGGTCGGGGCCTGCCTGCTCGCGGTGACCCTGTTCTGTCTGGTGCACACGCTCGTCGGCATGCCGGGCACCGGCCGGGCGGCCGTGACCGTGGCGGGGTGCGGCGCGGCGGTCGTCGCCGGTGGCGCGTTCGTACGGCACGTGCGGCGCGGCCGGGACCCGCTGGTGCCGCCGGAGGTGCTCGGGTCGGCCGCCGTCGCCTTTGCACTCGGGGTGCTGGTGTGCGCGTCGGCGGTGCTGTCCGGGGCCCTGTTCACCGGTGTCTACTTCCTTCAGGACGTCCTCGGTCTCGACCCCTTCCGGAGCGCTCTGCGGGCACTGCCCGGGGCGGTCGCGGTGGTCCTGGGCGCGCCGGTCGCCGCGGTGGCGCTGCGCCGGTACGGCCCGCGCCGGACGACCGCGGTGGCGATGTCCCTCCTCGTCCTCGGCGTCCTCGTGCTCTCCCGCCTCGACCGGGCGGCGGGCGCGGTGCCGGTCGGCGGCGGGTTCTTCCTGGTGGGCGCCGGTTTCGGTGCCGCGATGGTCGCCGCGACGGCGGTCGTCGTGCGCGGCGCGCCGGCGGAGCACGCCGGGGTCGCGGGCGGGCTCCAGCAGACCGCCATGAACATCGGTCCGGCGCTGGGGGTGGCCGTGGCGACCGCGCTGATGACGCTTGCCGCACCCGGCGGGGGACCGGCCGGGCCCGTGGTGATGTCCGTCTCCGCGACGGGGCCGGCGCTGACCGTCCTCGCGGCCGTGGCGGCGGCCGGTGCGCTCCTGGCGGCGGCGCTGCCAGGCCGCGCCGGCACCGTCCCGCCGCGACCGCGCACCGCTCCATAGCCCCGCGCGGCACCTCGCTGCCCCGTACGGGGGCGGAAACCCGGGGCTGCGGGAAGGCTCCGGGAATGTGTCGTACGCATGTTCGAAACTGGTCTATGGTGGGAGGTGGGGGAGGTGAGAACGACTGATTCAGGAGGTGCGGATGCCTTACTTCACGCATCTGCACACCGTTTCCGGGTTCTCTGTGCGGTACGGGGCCTCCCACCCGGAGCGGCTGGCCGGCCGCGCCGCCGAGCGCGGCATGGACGCCCTCGCGCTGACCGACCGCGACACCCTGGCGGGCGCGGTCCGTTTCGTCACCGCCTGCGCCAAGGAAGGCGTACGGCCGCTGTTCGGGGTGGACCTCGCCGTGGGGGAGCGGGCGCGGCAGGAGGGACCCGCCGAGCGGCGGCGCACCCCGGTGCGCGGCGGAGCGTTCGTCGACGAGTCCGCGCCCCGCACCGTCTTCCTGGCCCGCGACCGCCGCGGCTGGGCCGACCTGTGCCGGATGATCACCGCCGCCCACGCCACCGACCCGCGCAGCCCCCTGCTGCCCTGGGACGACAACCACGGCGACGGGCTGACCGTGCTGCTCGGCCCCTCGTCCGAGGTGGGCAGGGCACTGGCCGCCGGCCGGCCCGACCGCGCGGCCAAGCTGCTCGTCCCCTGGCGGGAGCGGTACGGCGACCGGCTGCGCCTGGAGGTCGTGCACCACGGCGGGGGCGGTACCGGTCCCGGCTCGCTGCGCCATGCGGCCCGTACCCTCGGCCTCGCCGCCGAACAGGGCGTACGGCCCGTGCTGACCAACGCCGTCCGCTACGCCGACCCCGGCCAGGGCCCGGTCGCCGACGTCCTCGACGCCGCCCGCCGCCTGGTGCCGGTCGACCCGCGCAAGGGCCTCGACAGCGGTGAACGCTGGCTGAAGGACCCGGCGGCGATGGCCGCCCTCGCCGCCCGGGTCGCGGAGGCCGCCGGCTTCCGGCGCGAGCTCGCGCACCGGCTGCTCGCCGTGACGGAGGAGACGGCCGCCGAATGCCTGGTCGACCCCGAGGACGATCTCGGGATCGGCAGCGTCCACTTCCCGGAGCCGGCCCTCGTCGGCGCCGAGTACCGCACCGCGCAGCGGGTGCTGGCCTCCCGGGCCGCCGCCGGAATGGTGCTGCGCGGCTACGACGGGCGGCGCGAGTACTGGGAGCGGATGCACCACGAACTGGACATCATCGCCCACCACGGCTTCGCCTCCTACTTCCTGACGGTCGCTCAGGTGGTGGACGACGTGAAGGGCATGGGCATCAGGGTCGCGGCGCGCGGTTCCGGAGCCGGCTCCCTGGTCAACCACCTCCTCGGCATCGCGCACGCCGACCCGGTCGAGCACGGGCTGCTGATGGAGCGCTTCCTGTCCAAACGGCGGCGTGTCCTGCCCGACATCGACATCGATGTGGAGTCCGCCCGCAGGCTGGAGGTCTACCGGGAGATCATCGGCCGTTTCGGAGAGGAGCGGGTCGCGACCGTCGCCATGCCGGAGACGTACCGGGTCCGGCACGCCATCCGGGACGTGGGCGCCGCCCTGTCCATGGACCCGGCGGAGATCGACAAACTCGCCAAGTCCTTCCCGCACATCCGGGCCCGCGACGCCCGCGCGGCCCTGGCCGAGCTGCCGGAACTGCGGGAGGTGGCAAGGGAGTCGAAGCGGCTGGAACGGATGTGGGAGCTGGTCGAGGCGCTGGACGCGCTGCCCCGCGGGGTCGCCATGCACCCGTGCGGCGTGCTGCTCTCCGACGCCTCGCTGCTCACCCGCACGCCGGTGATGCCGACCAGCGGCGAGGGCTTCCCCATGTCCCAGTTCGACAAGGACGACGTGGAGGAGCTCGGGCTGCTCAAGCTCGACGTCCTCGGGGTGCGGATGCAGTCGGCGATGGCGCACGCGGTCGCCGAGGTGCGCAGGGCCACCGGCGAGGAGGTCGACGTCGACGCCGTGCCGCCGGGCGACCCGGCCACCTACCGGCTCATCAAGTCGACCGAGACGCTGGGCTGCTTCCAGATCGAGTCGCCCGGTCAGCGCGACCTGGTGGGACGGCTGCAGCCGGAGACCTTCGGCGACCTGGTCGTCGACATCTCCCTGTTCCGTCCCGGACCGGTCGCTGCCGACATGGTGCGGCCGTTCATCGAGGCCAGGCACGGCCGGGCGCCCGCCCGCTATCCGCATCCCGACCTGGAAGGGCCGCTGCGGGAGACGTACGGAGTGGTCGTCTTCCACGAGCAGATCATCGAGATCCTGGACATCATGACCGGCTGCGGCCGGGACGAGGCCGACCGGGTGCGGCGCGGTCTCTCCGACCCCGAGTCGCAGGGGAAGATCAAGTCCTGGTTCGCGCGGAGCGCCGGGGCCAAGGGCTATGCGCCCGAGGTGATCGGCCGGACCTGGGAGATCATCGAGGCCTTCGGGTCGTACGGCTTCTGCAAGGCGCACGCGGTCGCGTTCGCCGTGCCCACGTACCAATCGGCCTGGCTCAAGGCGCACCATCCGGCGGCCTTCTACGCCGGGCTGCTCACCCACGACCCCGGGATGTATCCGAAGCGGCTGCTGCTGGCGGACGCGCGCCGGCGCGGGGTGCCGGTGCTGCCGCTGGATGTGAACCGGTCCGCGGTCGCTCACCGAATCGAACTGGTGTCTGATGGTGAGTCGTCCCGGGCCGGTACGGGGACCGTTCCCGGCCCCGGGCGCGGCGCCCGTCCTGGGACCGGTCCGGGTTCCGGTCCTGACTCCGGTCCGGGTGCCGGCACTGCCGCCGGCTCCCCTCCTGGGCAAGGCCGCTGGGGGCTGCGGCTCGCGCTCTCCGACGTCCATGGCATCAGCGAGGCGGAGGCGGCGCGCATCGAGGCGGGGCAGCCGTACTCCTCGCTGCTGGACTTCTGGCAGCGGGCCTGCCCCTCGCGGCCGGTCGCCGAGCGGCTGGCCCAGGTCGGCGCGCTCGACGCCTTCGGCGCCAACCGCCGCGATCTGCTGCTGCACCTCGCCGAACTGCACCGCACCCAGCGTGGCGCCGCGTCCTACGGCAGCCAGCTCCCGCTGGCCCAGGGGCAGAAGACCGCACCGGTCGGGCTGCCCGACCTGGGGGACGCCGAACGCCTCAGCGCCGAGCTGGGCGTGCTCGGCATGGACGCCTCCCGCCATCTGATGGCGGATCACCATGCCTTCCTGGCCGAGCTCGGCGTGCTCTCCGCCCAGCGGCTGCGCGATGCCCCCCACGGGCGGACGGTGCTCGTCGCGGGCGCCAAGGCGGCCACCCAGACACCGCCGATCCGTTCCGGCAAGCGGGTCATCTTCACCACGCTCGACGACGGCACCGGCCTGGTGGACCTCGCCTTCTTCGACGACAGCCACGCCTCCTGTGCCCATACCGTCTTCCACTCGTGGCTGCTGCTGGTGCGCGGTGTGGTGCAGCGGCGCGGACCCCGCAGCCTCAGCGTGGTCGGCTCGGCCGCCTGGAACCTGGCGGAGCTGGTGGAGCTGCGGCGCACCGGCGGCCTCGACGCGGTCGCCGCCCGGCTGGCCGCCCCGGCGCCGGAGCCGGACGGCGAGGCCGGGTCCGACAACGGCCGCCGGATCCAGCTGCCGACGGGCTACGAGCTCAACCCCTGGGCGGATCTCAAGCCCGCCGGTGAAGCGGCCGCGGGCGGAAGGAAGTTGTGGCATCAGAGTCCCGGGAGTGCCGGATGATCCTCTACGTGCGTTTCCTGCTGTCGCCCATGTACGAGGCGGCGCTGCCCGCGCTGCTCGCCGTGGCGGAGGACATCAGCCCCGTCGTGCAGGCGCTGCCGCCGGACGCCGCGCTCGTCGACGTCCGGGGCGCGGAGCGGTACTTCGGGCGGGACGCGGCGCAGCTCGCCTCCCTGCTGCGGGTGCGGGCGCTCGCCCACTGCGGCGTGGACTGCGTCATCGGCGCCGGCCCCGTACCCATGATCGCCAGGATGGCCGCGCGCGAGGCGGTGCCGGGCACGACCCTGGTGGTGACGGAGGGGGAGACCGCGGCCTTCCTCGCCGACAAGCCGGTCGCCGCGCTCGACGGGGTGGGGCCGGTGACCGCCCGCACCCTGTGTGCGTACGGTCTCGACTCCGCCGGCCGTGTCGCCGGGGCGCCGCTCGCCGTGATCCAGCGGATCCTGGGCGCGCGGGCCGGGCGCGAGGTGTGGGAACGGGCCCGCGGCATCGACCGTACGGCGGTCGTCCCGAACGCCCTCTCGCGCTCGATGGCCGCCGAACGGGCCTTCGAACTGGACGAGTTGGACCAGGCCGAGCACCGGCGGGCGCTGCTCTCGCTCACGGAGGAGCTGGGGTCGCGGATGCGGGGGGAGCATCAGGTCTGCAGGTCCCTGACGCTCACAGTGCGCTATGCCGACCGGTCCACGACCACCCGGACCCGCACCCTGCGGGAGCCGACCGCACACTCGGCGGCGCTCGCCGACGCCGCGTACGCGCTCCATCAGGCGCTCGGGCTTCAGCGGGCCAGGGTACGGGGGCTGTCGCTGCGTGCCGAGGACCTGACGGCGGCCGAACGGGCCGCGCGGCAGCTGACGTTCGACCCTGCCGACGAGCGGGCGCGCCGGATCGAGGAGGTCGCGGACCGGGCCCGCGCGAAGTTCGGTCCCGGGGCGGTCGTACCGGGATCGCTGGCGGCGTAGGCCGGACGGCCGCCTGCCGGGCAGCTGCCCGGCAGGCGGCCGTCGCGGAGCCGGTCCATAGCAGATCCGCTCCGCAAGAAGGGGCAGTTTTTACCGACGCGTAACTTCCCAGTTCTGGTTACCCGCCCGTAAGTTGACGTGAGCACAGCGAATCCAGCCATCGCAACTCCCTTGAGCCGCAAGGAGACAGATCGATGCTGCCTTGGAAACGTGCGCTCAGACCACTGTCAGCCCTCATGCTCGCAGTGGCCGTCGCCCTCACCCCGGCCGCCACCGCCACCGCGGAACCCACCACTGCCGCCACCGGCAGTGGCTGGAACGACTACGACTGCAAGCCCTCCGCCGCCCATCCCCGCCCCGTCGTCCTCGTCCACGGAACCCTCGGGAACTCCGTCGACAACTGGCTCGTCCTCGCCCCGTACCTGGTGAAGCGCGGCTACTGCGTCTTCTCCCTCGACTACGGGCAACTCCCCGGCGTGCCCTTCTTCCACGGCCTCGGGCCCGTCGACAAGTCGGCGGAGCAACTCGACGCCTATGTCGACAAGGTGCTCGCCGCCACCGGCGCGCCCAAGGCCGACATCGTCGGCCACTCCCAGGGCGGCATGATGCCCCGCTACTACCTCAAGTTCCTGGGCGGGGCCGCCAAGGTGAACGCCCTCGTCGGCATCGCCCCCAGCAACCACGGCACCACCCTGAACGGGTTCACCAAGCTGCTGCCGTACTTCCCCGGCGCGGCGGACCTGCTCGGCCGGCACACCCCGGCCCTCGCCGACCAGGTCACCGGATCCGCCTTCCTCACCAAGCTCAACGCGGACGGCGACACCGTGCCCGGTGTGCGCTACACGGTCATCGCCACCCGCTACGACGAGGTGGTGACCCCCTGGCGGTCGCAGTACCTCAGCGGGGCGAACGTCCGCAACGTACTGCTCCAGGACCTCTGTCCACTCGACCTGTCGGAGCACGTCGCGATCGGCGTGTTCGACCTGATCGCCTACCACGAGGTGGCCAACGCGCTCGACCCGGCACACGCGAGACCCACCACCTGCGCGTCCGTCTTCGGCTGACCCGGCGCACGTCAAAGGGCTGCCGCCGGTGCCCGGACCCCCGGGCACCGGCGGCAGCCTCGCCGTGTCGCACTCAGCGGCTGTGACGTCCGCCCGGCGTCACGGTCCTCCGCCGGCCCAGCCCGAACAGCGCCGCCGCGCCGACCGCGAGCGCCGCCGCACCGCCGATCGCCATGTAGGTGGTGCTGCTGTCGCCACCCGTCGCCGCGAGATTCTCGTCCGACGTCTCCGGGGCGGCCGGGGCGGCCGCGGGCTCGTCGGCGCCCTTCGCCTCCGGGGCGTTCTCCGCCGGCTGTTCAGCAGGCTTCCCGGCCTCTGCGCCCGCGCCCGCGCCGGTACCCGTGCCCGCGCCCGCCTGCTCGCCGTGGTCGTCACCGCCGTGACCGCCGTGGTCGACCGTGGACTTGTCCGCACCCTTCTCGATGTCCTGCTCGGAGGGCGCACTCGCGGCGGGGGCCGCCGCGCCTCCCCCGTTGTCCTTGCCGAAGACCACGTCGGAGCAGGTGTAGAAGGCCTCGGGGGAGTCCGAGCGCTGCCAGATCGAATACACCAGGTGCCGGCCCGACTTGTTCGGCACGATGCCGTCGAAGACGTAGGCGCCGTTCTCCAGCTTGGGGTTCGTGACCTTCGCGAACGGCTTCTCCTCCAGGTCCGACCATGTGAGCGGCTTCGTGGGGTCGTAGCCGTCCTTCGTCAGATACAGCTCGAAGGTGCCCTTGTGCGGAGCGGTCGCCTTGTAGCGGAAGGTGTGGTTGCCGGAGGCGAGCGGCGAGGACGGCCAGTCGGCGCGCGGCAGATCGAGGCCCTTGTACTTGTCACGGCCCGCGCTGCACAGCTTGCCGTCCGGTATCAACTGCTTGTGGTTCCCCGCCGCGTTGGCGATGTTGACCTCGTTCCAGTCGTACAGCGGCTGCGTCCCGCCCGCCGCGACCAGCGCCTTGCACGCCGCCGAGTCCGGGCTCTCCGGCCCCTCCGCGAAACAGGCGGAGATCCGGCTGACCGGGTCCGTCATCGATCCGTGGGCGGACGCCGGCGCCGTGGCGAGACCGGCGAGGGCGAGCGGCGCGAGGCCGAGCGCGGCGACCGTGGTGACCTTGCGGCGAGCGGTCATGGGGACGTTCTCCTTAAGGCGGCTATGGGGGGACACCGGGGCCGGTTCGAGCAGGCGGCGCGGCCCCCCGCGGACTACGGCACCGACTGCTCGAACCGGCCCCGGCGATCTGCAAGTTAGCCGCTCGGAACGTCGAAATCGCCTGCTGGCGGGGGGTGACGGCCATCCTTATGGCGCCTTTAAGGTGAGGCTAAGAGGGGGCTCAGGAAGCCAGGCGCTCGCGCTCGCCCGACCACCACCGGGGGCCGGGTGCGTCCCGTTCCCTGGGCGCGGGTGACATCGCATCGGTGGACGCGCTCCCCTGGCAGCGGTGATCCGGCCGGGCGGCCGTCCGCCACGCGAGCCGCCCTCTGCCGGCACGTTCCCTGTCGGACGGAGCCCGGTTCAGCCGCTCGTCCCCACGTCGTTGTTCGGTGCGCCGTCGCCGGCCGGCGGGAGGTCGCCGCGTTCGACCGGCTGCCCGGCGTCGCCCGGCGCGGGAGGCAGTACGGCATCGAGCTCCGCGTCGCTCGCGGCGTGCGCCGCCTCGGCCGCCTCGCGGAGGGTGGCGCGGTCCACGGTCGCTGTGTCGGCGTTGAGCCGCACCAGCCGGCCGTCCATCTCGGTCGCGTACTCGTGCTGCGTGCCGCTCATGCGGTACCAACTGCCGCCGTCCGCCACGCATTCGGCAGCGCCGTCCGTGCCGCCGCTGCCGACGCCGAGCGGGTTCTTCGGGCAGAGCGCGGCGTCCATGGAGCCCTTGTCGACACCGAGACGTATCTGCGCACCCGTCCCCTGCTCGACGTACACCGCCGAGAACCCGTCGGCCCCGAGCACACCCACGGACTGCTTGGCCACCTCGTAGCCCGGCACCTCGGTGACGTAGACGTTGTCGATCGCCACCTGGGCGGCACGCGCGCGTGCCTCCAGTTCGGACCGGTCGGCTTTGCCTCCGGCGGTTTCGCTGCCGCAGGCGACCAGAGCAAAGGTCACCACGGCCGTCACGGACACAAGAGGGCGCGGCAGCCGCGCGGCAGGCTTCATGACGGTCATGCTGCCGCAGGCTCGTCCCCGCTCCGGGTGGGTGTGTCCTGATCGTTGCCACCGCGGGGCGGCCGACCCGTCCAGTAGCTTGAGTCTCCTTCCGGGGGAGACATCAGGGTGGGGGCATGGACGGCGACGCGCTCTTCTCGATCGGCGAAGTGGCCCGGCGGACCGGCTTCACGGTCAAGACGATCCGGTTCTACTCGGACCGGGGGATCGTGTCGCCCGCTGAACGCAGTCCGGCCGGCTACCGCCTCTACAGCTTCGACGCCATCGCCCGTCTCGGCCTCGTGCGGACCCTGCGCGACCTCGGGCTGGACCTGGCCACCATTCGCAAGGTGATGGACCGGGAGCGCGCACTGCCGGACGTCGCGGCGGCTCACGCCGATGCGCTCGCTGTGCAGATCCGCACCCTGGGCATGCGGCGCGCGGTGCTGATGGCGGTGGCCGAACGCGGCTCCACCCCGGAGGAGACAGCTCTCATGCACAAGTTGACACAGCTTTCCGAAGACGGACGGCGACGCCTGATCGACGACTTCCTCGACGCCGTCTTCGGCGGCCTCGGTGACGGCCCGGGCCTGGCGGGTGCCATGCGGTCGATGACGCCGGAAATGCCCGGCGACCCCGGTCCGGAGCAGATCAAGGCGTGGGTGGAACTGGCCGAACTGTCCCAGGACCCGGCTTTCCGCGCCGCCGTCCGACGGCCGGCCGAGGACCTGGCCGCCCAGTACGCCCACACCGGCGCCCGGACCCCGCACCGCGATCTCGCCGCGACCGTTCGCGACCTCGTGGGCCCGGCCCTGGCCGGCGGGGTGGGACCGGAGTCGCCGGAGGCCGATCCGGTCGTCGCGGCCCTCAGCGCACATGGTGCGGACGCCTTGGGCCGTGCCGACGACCTCGGCCTCCGCCGTCACCTGCTGACACGGCTGGAGGAGCTGCACGACGCCCGCAGGGAGCGGTACTTCGAGCTGTTGGCCGTCGTCAACGGCTGGCCGGCTCCGGAGAGTCTCGCTCCGGTGCTCGCATGGTCCGTCCAGGCCCTGCGGATCCGGCTGCCCCGCACGCCCGACGGGCACGCCGGCGCCGACCACCGATCGGGACGCGGGGCCGTCGTCCTGCGCGCGGAAGCGACGCCTTCCGCTCCCTCGCTCGTCCTTCGCCCGTGGTGCGTACGGGATCTCGCCGCGCTGATCGAGGCGTATCAGGAACCCGCCATGCGCCGCTGGGCCGGCTCTGCGATGGAGACCGACGCCGACGCGGCCGGCTGGGTGCGCGCCCAGCAGCAGGGATGGGCCGCGGGGACCCGGTTCGGCTTCGCCGTCCTCGCGAAGGACCCCGGCTCGTCCGCCGATCACCTGGTCGGCAACGTGGTGCTCAAGGAGGTTGCCTCCGGCAAACCGTCCGCGGAGGTCGGCTACTGGACCACGGCGCATGCACGCGGACGCGGTGTGGCCTCCCGCGCTCTCGAGGTCCTCACCCGCTGGGCCTTCGACACGTTCGGGGACGACGGGCTGGAACGGCTCGAACTCCTCCACCAAGTGGACAATCCCGCGTCGTGCCGCGTCGCGGAGAAATGCCGCTACTCCTTCGACAGGGTTCTGCCCGCGGCGCCTCCCGCTTTCCCTCTCGACGGCCACCTCCACACACGGCACAAGGAACACTGACCGCGGCCGGGGTTCCGCCGGCCCGGCCGTCGCGCCACGTCGCCCGGAGGAAGGAGTCCGGCCGGATGCGGCCGCCAGGTGCCCGCCGTACGGTGGGACGGCACCGGGTACCACCGACGTCGGGAGAGGGCATGGCCGGGGAGATCTCGTTCTTCGAACTGGGCGTCGCGGACTCCGAGCGGGCCCGGACCTTCTACGCCGGGCTGTTCGGCTGGACCTTCGAGGCCGGGACGACGGAGGGCGGCGGCTACTCGATCCGCACCCCCGGCGTCCCCGGCGGAGTGCACGGAGGCGACCCCGGAGCGGGCCCGTACGTCTTCTTCCGCGTCGACGACATGCAGTCCGCCGTCTCCCGCGTGCGCGACCTCGGCGGCACCGTCGACGACATCGACGTCGGCGGCGACGAGGACACGGTCGCCCGCTTCGGCCGCTTCCAGCTGTGCCACGACGACCAGGGCTCGCCCTTCGGTCTCCACCAGCCACCGGCCGGGAGCTGACCCGCTCCTTCGCATACGCGGCGCCCGCGGCGTCCCCGCGTCAGCCGATGCGGCGGTAGCGGCGCTCCGGGCGGCCAGTACCGCCGTAGCGGAGCGTCACCTCGGCCCGGCCCGTCTCGGCGAAGTACTCCAGGTACCGCCGCGCGCTCACCCGCGACAGGGAGCCCGCCGCCGCGCACTCGGAGGCCGAGAGATCGCCCGGGTGCTCCCGCAGGATGCGCTCCACCAGCTCCGCCGTGTGCGGCGCGAGGCCCTTGGGCAGCTCACGGGAGCCCGGTGGGCGGGTGCCGAAGATCTGGTCCACGTCCTCCTGGCGCGCCTCGTCCAGCCGGTCGAGGCGTGAGCGCAGCGCCGCCACATGCCGGAGCTGCTCATGCAGCGCGGCCTGGTTGAAAGGCTTGATCAGGTAGTGCAGCGCCCCCGCCCGCAGCGCGGAGCGGACCACCGCCGCGTCCCGTGCGGCCGTGATGAACAGCGCGTCGGCGCTCGGCCGGTCCGGATCACGCTCCTCCGCCGCCCGCAGCTCGCGCAGCACCGTGATCCCGTCCATGTCGGGCAGGTAGATGTCGAGCAGCACGAGGTCGGGCCGCAGCCGCTCCGCGGCGCGCAGCGCCTCGCCGCCGCTGTGGGCCACCCCGGCGACCGTGAAGCCCTCCGCCTGGGACACATAGCGGCTGTGCAGCTTGGCGACCATGAAGTCGTCGTCCACCACCAGCACCTTTGTCACGCCGACACGCTAAGCCGCGACCACAAGGACCACAACGTCCGTTGATTCCGGAAGAGAGACAGCTTCTTAACGCGCAGGCAACATGTGGGCCACTTCACACATCTACGAGAGGCGATCTCGTGCGACTGCGCACCCCCATTGCCCTGCTCGGGGCGGCACTGCTGGTGCTCGTGGGGCCGCCGCTGCTCACCTCGGGCAGCGGCGCAGAAACCGGCACCCAGATCCCCGGTCTGCGGTTCATGGTTCCCAACACCCCCGGTGGCGGCTACGACATCACCGCCCGCACGGCCGCCAAGAACGCCGAGGACGCAGGGCTCACCCACAACATCGAGGTCTTCAACCTGCCGGGCGCCGGCGGCACCGTCGGCCTGACCCGGCTCGTCGGCGAGCACGGCAACGGCAAACTGGCCATGTCCATGGGCCTCGGCGTCGTCGGCGCCGTGCACACCAACAAGTCGCCGAAGACCCTGGCCGACACCACACCGATCGCCCGGCTCACGGAGGAGCAGGACATCGTGGTGGTCGCCAAGGACTCCCCGTACCAGAACATCGGCCAGCTGATCGAGGCGTGGAAGAAGAACCCCGGCAAGCTTCCGGTCGGCGGCGGCTCCTCGCCCGGCGGGCCCGACCATCTCGCGCCCATGCTGATGGCGCAGGCCGCCGGGATCGCGCCCAAGTCCGTCAACTACATCCCCTTCGACGGTGGCGGTGAGCTGCTCGCCTCCATCCTCGGCAACAAGGTCGCCTTCGGGGTCTCCGGCGTCGGCGAATACCTCGACCAGATCAAGTCGGGCGAGCTGCGGCTGCTGGCCGTGACCGGGCCGAAGCGGGTCCCCGGCCTGGACGCGCCCACCCTGCGTGAGGCCGGGCTCGACACCGAGTTCACCAACTGGCGCGGCATCGTGGCCCCGCCGGGCCTCACCGACGGCGAGCGCGACAAGCTCGTCGGGCTGGTCACGAAGCTGCACGAATCGAAGCAGTGGCAGGACTCCATGAAGAAGAACGGCTGGGACGACGCCTTCCTCACCGGCGACAAGTTCGGCGACTTCCTCGACGAGCAGGACGACAGCGTCGACCAGGTGCTGAAGGAGCTGGGGCTGTGAGCTCGACCAAGTCCACGACACAGACCCCGGACAGGCGTGCCTGGCTGCGGGAACACTCCCAACTCGGGGTCGGCGCGCTGCTCCTCGTCATCGGCGTCCTCGTCCTGACCGACGCGCTCACCATGGACGTCGACATCGCCCAGCGCGGGCCCGTCGGACCCACGACCGTGCCGATCGCCGTCGGCATCGGCCTGCTGGTCGTCGCCGTCCTCCTCGCCGTCGACGTGCTCAGAGGCGGCCGGGGCGAGGCGGAGGGCGGCGAGGACATCGACCTCTCCGAGCCGAGCGACTGGCGGACCGTGCTGCTGCTCGCCGGTGTCTTCCTCGCGAACGCGGTCCTCATCGGACCGCTCGGCTTCCCGGTCTCCGGGGCGCTGCTCTTCTGGGGCTCCGCCTACGCGCTCGGCAGCCGGCGCGTCGACCGCGATCCGCTGATCGCGGCCGTCCTCTCCGTCGTCACCTACTTCGTCTTCAACAATCTGCTCGGCGTCCCGCTGCCCGGCGGCCCGCTGATGGGAGTGCTCTGATGGATTCCCTGAACTCCCTTCTCGACGGCTTCGGGACGGCGCTCACCCCGATCAACCTGCTGTGGGCGGCGATAGGCGTCCTGCTCGGCACGGCCATCGGCGTGCTGCCCGGCATCGGCCCCGCCATGGCGGTCGCACTGCTGCTGCCGGTGACGTACGGGCTGGAGCCGACCGGCGCGTTCATCATGTTCGCCGGCATCTACTACGGCGCCATGTTCGGCGGCTCCACGACGTCGATCCTGCTCAACACGCCCGGAGAGAGCGCGGCGGTCGTCGCCGCGATCGAGGGCAACCCGATGGCCAAGGCCGGACGCGGCGCGCAGGCGCTGGCGGCAGCGGCGGGCGGCCATTTCGCCGGCGGCATGATCGGCACGATCCTGCTGGTCGCCCTCGCACCGACCGTCGCCGAGCTGGCCGTCGACATCGGCGCGCCCGACTACTTCGCCATCATGGTGCTGGCCTTCATCGCGGTCACCTCGGTCCTCGGCTCGTCGAGGATCCGCGGCCTCGCCTCTCTGCTCATCGGTCTCACCCTCGGCCTCGTCGGCCTCGACCAGATGACCGGTCAGCAGCGCCTCACCTTCGGCTCCCTCCAACTCGCCGACGGCATCGACGTCGTCATCGTCGCGGTCGGTCTCTTCGCCATCGGCGAGGCCCTGTGGGTCGCCGCCCATCTGCGGCGGAGCAGCGGTGACGCGATCCCGGTCGGCAGGCCGTGGCTGGCGAGGTCCGATGTGAAGCGCACCTGGAAGCCGTGGCTGCGCGGGCCCGTCATCGGCTTCCCGTTCGGCGCGATCCCGGCCGGCGGTGCGGAGATCCCCACCTTCCTGTCGTACGTCACGGAGAAGCGGCTCTCCAAGCACAAGGACGAGTTCGGCAAGGGCGCCATCGAGGGCGTGGCCGGACCGGAGTCCGCGGCCTCCGCCTCCGCGGCGGGCACGCTCGTCTCGATGCTCACGCTCGGCCTGCCCACGACGGCCGTCGCGGCGGTCATGCTCGCCGCCTTCCAGCAGTACGGCATCCAGCCCGGGCCGCTGCTCTTCGAACGCGAACCGGACCTGGTGTGGGGCCTGATCGCCTCACTGTTCGTCGGCATGGTGCTGCTGCTCGCACTGAACCTGCCGCTCGCGCCGCTCTGGGCGAAGCTGCTGCGCATCCCACGCCCGTACCTGTACGCCGGCATCCTGTTCTTCGCGGCGGTGGGCGCGTACGCGGTCGGCGGCGAGGCCATCGACCTGGTGATCCTGCTGATCATCGGTCTCATCGGCTTCGGTATGCGCCGCTACGGGCTTCCCGTGCTGCCCGCCGTCATCGGTGTGATCCTCGGCCCGGCGGCCGAGCAGCAGCTACGGCGTGCGCTCCAGATCAGCGACGGCAGCGCCGCCGGGCTCGTCAACACGCCGTTCTCGGTGACGGTCTACGCCGTGATCGTGGTGCTGCTGGCCTGGCCGTGGCTGAAGAAGCTGATCGTCAGGCACCGATCGGGCGCCTAGGCACGCGGAGCGAGGAAGTGAGGGGCGGGCCACGGACGTGGTCCGCCCCTCACCGTGTCACCGGTCCAGCAACCGCGTGAGGCCGCCGGTCTGTGCCCGCCGTTCCAGCTCGTCGAGGGCTCGTACCGCCTCGGCCGCCGCCTCCGGGTCACGGTCGCGAAGACCGCTCTCCTCGAACTCGTCCTCGTCCAGCCGGAGGATCTCCTTGCCGTCCGCGGACACCCACAGGTCCAGATCCAGGTCCTCGACGCTCAGCCCGCCGGCCTGGTCGAGCTCGGCGGGCCGTGTGATGTCGCAGTACCAGCCCTTGAGCACGCCGTCGCCCGTGCGGACCTCCTTCACCGAGTACCAGCGGTCCCGCCAGTAGTGCTCGGTGAACACATCGCCGGGCTCGAAGCGCACGAAGCCGAAGTCACGTACTCCGGGAGCCGCCCACAGGGCGCGGACCGTGACATGTGTGCCGTCGTCGGAGAGCAGGTCCGCCGGGTAGCGGATCTTGGTGACCCCCGCCTTGATCAGCCGTACCTCAATCGAGGGTGCGGACATGCCGGACCTCCGACGCGCAGATCTCGTACCCGAACCACTTGTTGATCGCGAGCATGGGGCCGTTCTCGCCGTCGTTGCTCGTGAACGCGTCGGTGTAGCCCGCCGCACGGGCGCGGCGCAGCGAGTCGGTCTTCGCGAGCTTGGCGTACCCCTTGCCGCGGTGGGCGCGCATCGTGCCGGTCATGCCGGACAGATAGCGGGTGCCGCCGTCCGTCATGGCGGCCGTGTACGCGGCGACCTCGCCGTCGACCATCACGACGGAGCTCAACCGCCGGTCGAGCAGCGGGAAGTTCCAGGTGTGGCTCAGCCAGTCCTCGTAGTCGTCGAAGTCGGTGGGGATGTCGCTCGGCTCGTCCGACGTGGCCTCGGCGTCCGCCTCGAACATCGGCCGCGGGTCCGCCTCGAAGTCGGCGGCGGTCCGCAGCTCCACGCCCGGGGGCAGCGCGGGCAGCTCGGGGAGCGGCCCCGCCAGATCCAGACGCTGGAAGTGCGCGGGGCGGGTCGGCCGGTAGCCGCGCTTCTCGGCGAACGCGAGGTTCCGGGGCTCCTTGAGCACCCACGCGTACACCTGCGTCGCGCCCTCCGTCCCGAGATGCTCCTCCGCGACACGCAGCAGCAGCCCGCCCGCGCCGTTGCCTTGGTGGTCGGGATGGACATGCGGGGTGACGAAACCCTGCCCGGGCTCGGTCGCGTCGTACGCGATGCCGACATGGGCGGTGCCGATCAGCTCCCCGTCCTTCTCGGCGACCAACAGCCGGTACTTCTTGGCCGGGTTGGCGTTCTCGACCTCGAAGAGGGCCGACTCCGGTGTCATCACCTCGAACGGCAGCGACGCGCGACGCACCCGCGTCACGGCTTCGGCGTCCTCCGGGCGGAAATCACGGACGATCACAGTCATGGGCAGGCACGGTACGCGCCGACGGGCACGATCGCCCGGGAATTTCCGGGCGGTGCGAGAATCGGCCGGTGACCTTGAACATCACCATCGACGCCGACGCGCCGGACGCGCCCTACGAGCAACTGCGCGCGCAGATCTCCGAACAGGCGCGGTCGGGCGTGCTGCCCGTGGGCCACCGGCTGCCGACCGTCCGCGGGCTCGCGGAGGAGCTCGGCCTCGCGGCCAACACCGTGGCGAAGGCGTACCGGGCGCTGGAGGGGGACGGCGTCATCGAGACGCGCGGCCGCAACGGCACGTTCGTCGCGGCGGCGGGTGACGCGGCGGAGCGGCGGGCGGCGGCGGCCGCGACGCAGTACGCGGCCGAGGCACGCCGCCTCGGGCTGAGCCACGCGGCGGCGGTGGCGGCGGTGGAGACGGCGCTGCGGGTGGCGTACGACGGGGAGGGGTGACGTCCCCCCCCACCGGGGGCGGGCGGCGCCTGCGGCGGGCTTGTTCCCCACCCCGCCCCTTCCCGAACCCGGGGTAAGCCCCGGGCCCCGTACGGCCTTCGGCCGTGCCCTCAATCCCCCTACGGCTCGGCGGCCGTGGGAGGTGCCCGCCGGGCGGAACTGCCGCTGCGCGGCATTTCCACTGCCGGGTGGAGGCGAACAGCCCCCGCTGGGGGACCCTCCCACCTCCGCCAGGGCGTAGGGGAGTTCGAGGCGCGAGGGTGCGGGGCCAGGAGCCCCGGAAGCACCGCGCGGAGGGCGGCGCCGTCCGGGCGCAGCCCGGATGTGACGGGGCCCCTGCCCCAGGGCGGCCGACTTCGTCAGCCCCGCTGGGGGCACCTCCCGCGGCCGCCGGGCCGTGGGGGAGTTCGAGGCGCCGGAGCCGGGGGGCAGAGCCCCTCACCCCCGGCCACCCCGTCGGCGGGGCGGGGCCGCCCGCGCCTCAGGCTCCCGACGCGGGGCCCGGCGGGAGGTGGACGGTCATGATCAGGTGGCAGGTTTCGGTGCCGGAGCCGCGGTAGGTGTGGGGGGCGTCGCCGTCGAAGGCGGCGGTCTGGCCGGATTCGACGGTGTGCTCGGTGCCGTCGACCATCAGGGTCATCCGGCCGGCGGTGACACTGACGGTTTCCACGACTCCGGCCTGGTGGGGATGGCTGGGGTACTCCTCGCCCGGTTCCAGCCGCCAGCGCCAGACCTCGACCGGGGCAGGGCCCGAGGTCGTCAGCATGAGCCGGGCCTCACTGCCCTGCGTTCCGGTCCACAGCGGCGCGACGGCGTCGGCGGTCACGACGCGGACGCGTCCTTCGGGTGACCCTTCCATCAGGGCGGACACGGAGACGCCGAGTGTGTCGGCCAGCCGTACCAGGGTGCCGAAGTTCGGGTTCCCCTGAGCCCTCTCCAGGCCCACCAGCGCACCTTTGCTGACCTGGGCGCGCCGGCTGAGTTCGTCGAGGGAGAGCCCCGCGCGGTTGCGGGCCGTCCTGACGTTGTGCGCGAGCGTCCGCAGGGCTGCGGCCGTCTCGGCCATCCGATCACCATCCTCGAGTCCGGTCGCTGGAATGCACCGTGCGGTCATTCGGTTGACACAGGTCGGTCGTTCCGTTGTACGGTTCAGTCGTTCTGTTGAAATAGTAAGGGATGTACGTACCGTGATCGCTCTGCTGCTGGCTCTGGGCAGCTCCCTCGCCTACGGATGCGCCGACTTCCTCGGCGGTCTCGGCGCCCGTAAGGCTCACGTGCTGCGCACCGTGATGATCGCGGCACCGGCCAGCCTTGTGGTCGAACTGCTGCTGTGGCCGGTGCTCGGCGCCTCGTTCAGCCCCGGCGCCCTCGCCTGGGGCGCCGCCTCCGGCATCGCCTCGGCCGCCGCCTTCGCCCTGCTCTACCGCACCCTGGCGATCGGCCCGATGAATGTGCTCTCGCCCCTGACCGCGCTGGTGTCCGCCGTGCTGCCCGTCGGTGTGGGCCTGTTGCAGGGCGAGCACCTCGCGACAGCCGGACTGGTGGGCCTGCCGCTCGCGCTGGTGGCGGTCGTGCTGGTCAGCGCGGGACACGGCGCCGGGACGGCGCGCCCTTCCCGTACCGCGCTGCTGCTGGCCTTCGGTGCGGGCGCCGCGATCGCCCTGCAGCTGATCTTCTTGCACCAGGCGCCGTCCGACAGCGGAGTGGCGCCGCTGATCGTCGGCCGGGCGGTCGCCTCGGCGGTCACCCTGGCCGCGGCCGGCCTGATGTACCGCAAGCTGGGCTCCGAGCGGCCCGCCTACGCCCTGTCGGCGACAGCCGGCGTGCTGGACTCGGTGGCGAACCTGCTGTTCCTGCTCGCCGCCCGCAGCGGAGACCTCGCCGTCGTCGCCGTGATCACCGCCCTCTACCCGGCCGGGACCGTCCTGCTGGCCCGCAGCGTGCTCGCCGAACGCATCCACCGCGGCCAGCTCGTCGGACTGGGCGCCGCCGCGGTCGCCGTCAGCCTCCTCGCCCTGACCTGATCGGCCCGCGGCCCGTCCCGGCACCGACCGCGTACGGAGGCAGGCATGTGCGTCCGGCCCTGGGACACCGGCCTGGACGCAGCCGAAGGGCAGGCCTGGATCGCCGAAGGCCACGCCCCGACGGACGTGTCAGAGGTACAGCCCCGCGTCCGGGCCAGGGGTCTGGGAGGGGACCGACGCCGGTGTCGTCCCGCGGCGGAGCGCGTACAGCTCCGCCAGCGTCGCGCCCTCCCGGTTCACGCCCTTCTCCGTGCCGAGCCAGGCCACCGACTCCTCGCGGGTCAGCGGGCCGACCTCGATACGGGCCAGGCAGCGACCGGGACGGACGACCGCCGGGTGGAGGCGTTCGAGGTCCTCGTTGGTGGTGACGCCCACCAGGACGTTGCGGCCCTGGCCGAGCAGACCGTCCGTCAGGTTGAGCAGGCGGGACAGGGCCTGGCCCGCCGTGTGCCGTGCCTCGCCGCGGATCAGCTCGTCGCAGTCCTCCAGCAGGAGCAGCCGCCAGCGCCCCTTCGAGGTGCCCTCGTCCTCGCCGATCGCGATGTCCATCAGATAGCCGACGTCGTTGAACAGCCGCTCCGGGTCCAGGACGCAGTCGACCTGGCACCAGTCGCGCCACGAGCGGGCGAGGGTCCGCAGCGCGGACGTCTTGCCCGTGCCGGGCGGGCCGTGGAGCAGCAGCAGCCGGCCTGCGATGTCGTCGGGGGTGACCTTCATCAGCCGGTCCATCGCGTCGGCGACGGGCGCGGTGTAGTTCGCCCGGACCTCTTCCCATGTGCCGGCCGCGATCTGCCGTGTCGTGCGGTGCGGGCCCCGGCGCGGCGAGACGTACCAGAAGCCCATGGTCACGTTCTCCGGCTGCGGCTCCGGCTCGTCGGCCACGCCGTCGGTGGCCTCCTTGAGGGTCTTCTCCGCGAGGTCGGAGCTGACCGCGGTGACGGTGACGTCCGCGCCGCGGTTCCAGCGGGAGATCAGCAGCGTCCAGCCGTCGCCCTCGGCGAGCGTGGCGCTGCGGTCGTCGTCGCGCGCCGAGCGCAGCACCTTCGCCCCGGACGGCAGCATCGTCGCGCCGGGCTTGACCCGGTCGATCGAGGAGCTGAACGAGTACGGCTGCTCGCCCGTCGCGAAGCGGCCGAGGAACAGCGCGTCGATGACGTCAGAGGGTGAATCACTGTCGTCGACGTTGAGCCGGATCGGCAGCGCGTCCTGAGGGTTGGCAGACATGGCGCCCATGATCCGGCACGGTCCCGGCCGCCGCACCGTGTTTTGCCCGGTGCGGCGGCACGGACCCGTTCAGCGGCGCGCCGGGGCGGAGGGCGCAGGCGCGTTCAGGCGCGCTGCGGCCCGGCGGGCCCGGCGCACGACGGCGTAGCCCTTGGTGAGGGCCCGGTCCTTCGCGAAGTTCCTGACGAGGGCGCGCCCTTCGACGAGCCGTTCGAACTCCGCCGGCCCGGTGCCGCGCCGTACGGTCAGCCGCCGCAGGGCGTACGGCCCCTGGCGCCGCGCCGCCAGGGCGTTGCCGACGGCGAGGGACTGGGCGAATCCTGCCGCGCGGACGGCGCCGCGCACCCGCCGGTCGGAGTAGCCGTAGGGGTAGGCGAACGAGACCGGCGCGGTTCCCAGTTCCTGGGCGATGACGTCCCGGCAGTGAGCCGTCTCGTGGGCGAGGCGTGTCCCGTCGAGCTGGTCGAGCTGCGGGTGGGTGTGGGAGTGGCCGCCGATCTCCGTCCCCGCCGCGGCCAGTTCACGCACCTGCTCCCAGTCGAGCATCGTGTCCAGCGCGCCGCCCTCGTCGTGCTTTCCCCGCAGCCACCCGGTGGAGACGAACACGGTGGCCGCGAAACCGTGTGCGGCGAGGACGGGGAGGGCGTGCCGGTGCACCCCCTCGTAGCCGTCGTCGAACGTGATCAGCACCGGCCGGCCGGGCAGCGGCCGGCGTCCGTCCGACCGCCAGGCGTCTCCGAGCTCGGCGGTGGTGACGGGGGTGAACCCGCGGTCCGCCAGCACCCGCATCTGCTCAGCGAAAGACCGGGGCGCGACCGAGAGGCCGTGGGCCGCGGGAGCGGGCCGCTCTCCGACGGCGTGGTACATCAGGATGGGCACCGGCTCGTTCACCGTGCGGCCTCCGACGGCGCCGTGCTCACGATCGGTCCCGATGAGAACGCCGCCACGCCCCTGCGGGCCCGTACGCCGCCGACGACGTAGCCGGCCGCGGCCGCCGCGACCCCCGCGACGATCGCGCCCGCCCGGCCCGCGCCGCCGCGCCGGCCGAGGACCGCGTCGCGCAGCCCGCGGGCGACACCGGCCGGCAGGACCCGGGTGGTGTAACGGCGTTCCGACTCGAGCCCTTTGCCCGCCCCGACGCTGCGGGCGACGAGCGCCTTGGACAGGCCCTCCGCGTAGCTGCGGCCGCCGAAATAGCGGAAGCGCTCACGCGCGTCGGGGACCCGGTGACGGATCACCGCACGGTCGTCGATCAGCAGCACCGCGTCCGGCAGCGAACGGGTGAGCCTGATGCACAGTTCGGTCTCCTCGCACCCCAGCGGCCGCCGGTCGCCGTCCCGTCCGATGCCGGTGGCGAAGCCGCCGCAGGCGTCGAACGCGGCGCGCCGGAAGGAGGCGTTGCCGCCGAGGACGTTGCGGACCCGGACCTTCCCGGGCGGCAGGCCCCGGTAGGTGCAGCCGACGACCCAGTCGAACTCCTCCGGGAACCACGCGGGTCTGCGGCCGGACGCCCACGCGGGCAGGGTGCGCCCGCCGACGGCCATGACCCGCTCGTCGTCGTAGCCCTCGGCGAAGTACCGCAGCCAGTCCGGT
This sequence comes from Streptomyces kurssanovii, assembly GCF_040677245.1. Classification (NCBI taxonomy): domain Bacteria; kingdom Bacillati; phylum Actinomycetota; class Actinomycetes; order Kitasatosporales; family Streptomycetaceae; genus Streptomyces; species Streptomyces kurssanovii. The sequence continues at coordinate 39,631 of NZ_JBFAQK010000040.1, read as the reverse complement.
TCGGCCACGGCGTCGTCGTCGAGGAAGGCGACGAAGTGGCCGAGGGACGCGGCGATCCCGGTGTTGCGGCCCGAGGACAGGCCGCGGGGGCCCGCGTTGGCGAGCACCCGCACCCCCCGTTCCCCTGCGTACCGGTCGCGAAGCCGCCCGAGCAGCGCCGGATTGTGGTCGACGACCAGCAGCGTCTCGAGCGCCGGCAGCGACTGCCGTCCGACCGAGGCGACCGCCTCGAGGATGTCCTCCCAGCGGTCCTCGGTGTACGCGCAGATCACCACGGAGAAGTCGCGGCCCTCACCGGCCGCGCTCAAGACACCCCTCCCCGGGCGGTCGTGACGCCGATGGCCGCGGGCCGGCGGCGCGCGGCACGCCGTACGCCCTTCTCCTCGAGGATCACCCTCAGCACCCGCAGTCCGTCCCGCACGGCCCGCAGGTTGCTGACGCCGTGGATGCGGAGGTACTCGTGGCTGGGGACCTCCTGGACCCGCAGTCCGGCCTTGACCACGCGGATGTTCATCAGGGTCTCGATCTCGAAGCCGGTGCAGTCCAGGGCGATCTCGTCGAGGCAGTGCTTCCAGAAGGCGTTGTAGCCGTAGCACAGGTCGGTGTAGCGGGCGCCGAACTTGGCGTTGACGACCGCGCACAGGACCCGGTTGCCCAGCCTGCGCACCCGGGTCATGTCGTCCGTGCCGCCGCCGTTGGCGAAGCGGGAGCCCTTGGCGAAGTCGGCGCCGGAGACCAACGCGGAGACGTAGGAGACGATCTCCTGCCCGTCCGCGGAGCCGTCGGCGTCGACCATCACGATGATGTCGCCGGTGCAGGCGGCGAATCCGCTGATGAGGGCGTCGCCCTTGCCCTTGCCGAGTTGCTGGACGACCGTGACCCCGGGCCACAGGTCGCGGGCCACCTCGACGGTGCGGTCGGTGGAGTTCCCGTCGACGAGGACCACTTCGTGGATCCAGTCGGGCAGCGTCTTGAAGACGTACGGAAGGTTCTCCGCCTCGTTCATCGCGGGGATCACCACGCTCACGGGCGGGGTGATGGCCAGGTGCGACGAGATGGGCCGGTATCTGACGGACGGGCGGGCGAGTTCGTTCACCGGATCTTGACCCGGGGCCGCCGGGTGCAGGACTGAGCTCATGGCCTTCGTTCCCTCTCTCCACCGGTGGACCGCCCTCCCCAGGGCGGTCCGGATGAGTGTCCGGTTCGAAAGGGGGGTGTTCTGCTCGTCGGCCCATGGCGAAGCGCTGCTCCGTGCTGGGTCGGTCGAGCCGGCATCACTGGCCGAGCGGTCCACGGCCCGTCATGAACGCGAGCGCGGAACCGGCACGGCACCCCCCTGCCGCAACACCCGTCCGGTGCCCATCGCGGTGCCGTTGCCCTCCCCTGAGCCGCTTGCGTGATGGACCGGTGCGGGTGGATGTACGACGGTATTGATGATTGGGACTGTATGACAAGACCGCGTCAGAGAGGCCGGTTTTCTTCTTTTTTGACGGTGAATCAGCCGTCAGGAGCGGTGCTGTCCCAACTGCCCCACTGACTCGTCAGTAACAATTCTTGGCATGGACACTTCCGGTGAACTCTGTCCCCTGGTACGAAAGTTGAGGCAGAGATCCTGCTATAGGGAGGTTCCATGAAACTGTCCCGAGCCGCGGCATTCTCATCCTCACTCCTCCTCGGCGCCGTTCTCGCTCTCACCGGAGCAGGTCAGGCGCAGGCCGACTCGACCACCCAGTCCCTGGACTACGTGGCCCTCGGCGACTCCTACTCCTCCGGCGTGGGAGCCGGCAGCTACGACGGCGCGAGCGGCAACTGCAAGCGCAGCACCCGGGCCTTCCCCAAGCTCTGGGCCAACGCGAACTCACCCTCGTCGTTCGCCTTCACGGCTTGCTCGGGCGCCCGTACGGGTGATGTCACGGCGAGTCAGCTCGGTCCCCTCACCTCGTCCACCGATCTCGTATCCATCACCGTCGGCGGCAACGACGCGGGCTTCGCCGACGTCATGACCACCTGCGTCCTGCAGTCCGAGTCCACCTGTCTGAACCGGATCGCACAGGCGAAGGCGTACGTCGACTCGACGCTGCCGGGCAAGCTCGACCAGGTGTACTCGGCGATCAGTGCCAAAGCCCCGGCGGCGCGCGTCGTCGTGCTCGGCTATCCCCGTTTCTACAAGCTGGGCGGCAGTTGCGTCGCCGGCCTCAGCGAGAACGAGCGGTCCGCCATCAACGGCGCCGCCGACCACCTCAACACGGCGATCGCCAAGCGCGCTGCCGACCACGGCTACGGCTTCGCAAGCGTCGTGGGCACGTTCACCGGACATGAGATCTGCTCCGGTTCCGCCTGGCTGCACAGCGTCAACTGGCTGAACATCGGGGAGTCGTACCACCCGACCGCGGCCGGACAGTCCGGTGGCTATCTGCCCGTGTTCGACTCCAACGCCTGACGGCTTCCGGACCCTCCGTCAGCGGCCCGGTTCACGGCAGGCCCGCGGCTTCCACGCGGGCCTGCCGTGGTCCTCCGGGACAGGCGCCACGGTTCTCAGCCGCCCCCGGCCACCAGCCAGACGAGGGCGACGACGAAGAGCAGCAGCAGTGCCACCCCCACGGCCAGGACCGTCGTGGCCCGCTTCGAGTCGTCGCTCTGCGGCGCGGCCGCGGTGGTCGCGGACGCGGTCCGCCCGGGAGCCGGCTCCGCCTCCGGCGCGGTCCGCGGCCCGGTCTCCGGTGCGGCGGACGGCGTGGCCGCCGACACCGGCACATCCGTCCGCACACCACCGCCCGCGCTCGCCAGACGCAACCGGTGCTCGGCCTCAGCGGCGTCGAGCCGCTCCGCCGGATTGCGGTGCAGCAGTTCCGTGACGACCGCGCCCAGGGTGTCCGTCCTGCCCGCCTCCGCCTGCTCGCCGCGGCCGTGGTCCGCGCCGAACGCGGACCGCCCCTCCGTCGCCGCGTGCAGCATCGCCCCGAGCGACCACAGATCCGACTCCGGGCCCGGCTCGCGGCCCGCCAGGACCTCCGGGGCGCCGAACCCCGGGGTGTCACGGGCCGTCAGCGCGCCGAAGCCGGTGACCATCACCCGGCCGTCGTTGGCGATCAGCACGTTCGACGGCCGCACGTCCAGGTGCAGCACACCCGCGGCGTGCGCCGCGCGCAGGGCCGCCAGCACCTCCGCCCCGATATGGGCGGCGCGGCGCGGTGACAGCGGGCCCTCGGCGTCGAGAACGTCGGAGAGGGACAGTCCGCGCACCGGTTCCATCACGATCCACGGCCGGCCGTCCTCCGACGCCACGTCATGGACGGCGACCACGTTGCGGTGCGAGACCCGGCCGGCCGCGCGGGCCGCGTTCTCCAGGTGCTCGTACAGGTCCCGTACCTCACCGGCTCCGAGGGAGGGCGGCGGCTTGACCTCTCTGACCGCGACCTGGCGGCCGAGGACCTCGTCACGGGCCAGCCACACGACTCCCGTGGCGTCCTCGTCCAGCGGGCTCAGCAGGTGGTAGCGGCCGGCGACCAGCCGCACCCCTCCCGGTGTTCCCGGCACGTCGCTCATGGTCAGCCCCCTGTCCGCGACCCGGAGCCGCAAGCCGGTGGAAATCACTTCAAGCTAACTCAACTCCAGGCGTTTCAAGAGTCATTGATTGGTCATCAGTACGAAGGAAGACCGGAAGTCGCACGCACGCTGTCCAACTCGCCCTGGAATCAGCCGCATTCGCAGAGTAGTTGTCAACCCGCGTACGGGTGTGGTGAATCATGCGGGCGGGATACACGGGTGTCCCGACGGGGAGATAGGGTTAACCTGCCCGGGCCGGGTGCCTCGTACGGGTGGGGAGTGACATGGAACAGATAACAGTGCGCAGCAGGCCGCGCGTGCCTGCCATCACATGCGGGAGCGGTGCGACGAGTTCGCGTCTCGACCGGCACCTTTCGGTGCTCGGCGGGCCGGCCGTCCCGCAGGTCGAGGCGGCAGAGGCGACGCTGCTGATGCGTGAACTGACCTCTCGCGACGTGACGCGAAGCCGCAGGAGCAAGAGTGCGCGAGTGTCGCTCTTCGCACCGCTGCGCAGGCTCCGTCGTTCACTGTTCGGCAGCCGCGGCTGACCCGACCCACCCGGCCGTACCACCCACGGCTCCCACGCGTCGGGACGACCGCGCCCACCCCGCTCAGGCGACCACACCGTCCCGGCGCAGCAGCGCTGCCGCCTCATCCGTCATACCCAGGCCCCGCAGCAGCGCGTCCGTGTGCTCACCCAGACCGGGAATCGCCCCCATCCGAGCCGGCTCCCCGCCCGGCAGCGTGATGGGGGGCAGCATCGCCTTCAACGGCCCCGCCGGTGAGGCCACCTCGCGCCACCGGTCCCGTGCCGCGAGCTGCGGATGGGCGGCCACGTCCGCCATGCCGTTCAGCCGTGCGCAGGCGATCCCCGCCGCTTCCAGCCGTGCCACCGCGTCCGCGGTGTCCAGCCCCGCGAGTGCCTTGGCCACCGCCGCGTCCGTCCGCTCACGGTTCGCCGTGCGTGCCCTGTTGGTCGCGAAGTCCGGATCGAGGGCCAGTTCCGGCCGGCCCAGCACCTGTTCGGCGAGCCGACGCCACTCGCGGTCGTTCTGCACCGACAGCAGCACCTGACCGCCGTCCGCGGTCGGATAGGCGTCGTACGGGGAGATGACGGCATGCGCGAGCCCCGTGCGGGCCGGCGGCTCGCCGCCGTGCATCCCGTGGTGCAGCGGATGCCCCATCCACTCGGCGAGCGCCTCCAGCATGGAGATCTCGACGACGCCGCCGCGGCCGGTCGTCCCCCTGCGCAACAGGGCGGCGAGCACGCCGGAGAACGCGTACATGGCCGCGGCGATGTCGGCCGCCGGAACGCCCGCCTTCACCGGCTCGTCCGCAGTCCCGGTCACCGACACCAGCCCCGCCTCGCACTGCACGAGCATGTCGTAGGCCCGCTTGTGCGCGTACGGGCCGCCGGAGCCGTAGCCGGAGATGTCGACGGCGACCAGCCTCGGATGCGCTGCGCAGAGCGTGGCGGCGTCCAGTCCTAGCCGGGCCGCCGCGCCCTGCGCGAGGTTCTGCACGAACACGTCGGCGCCGGAGATCAGCCGGTGCACGATGTCGAGACCCCGCGGATCCTTCAGATCCACGGCGATGGACTCCTTGCCCCGGTTGCACCACACGAAGTGCGAGGCCAGACCTCGGGCCGCGGTGTCGTAACCGCGGGCGAAGTCCCCGCCGTCCGGGCGCTCGACCTTGATCACCCGGGCGCCGAGGTCGGCGAGCTGGCGGGTGGCGAAGGGGGCGGAGACGGCTTGCTCGACGGCGACGACGGTGATGCCGTCGAGGGGGAGGGGCAGGGGCGGCTGTGGGCTCATGACAGCCGTGCATATCGTGTAGGTGGCACCTTTGTCACCACCAACGGGTGCGGGCGCGGTCAGGACCGCGCGTAGCGCCGCACCGCGAGCGGCATGCAGACCGCCAGCAGCACCAGTGACCAGCACACCGCTCCGGCGACGGGATGGGCCACCGGCCAGGCCGCGTCCGCCGCCGGGGTCGCGTTGCCGAAGAGGTCGCGCACGGCGGCGGTGACCGCGGAGACGGGGTTCCACTCGGCGACCGTACGCAGCGCCCCCGGCAGCCCGTCGGTCGGCAGGTACGCGTTCGACAGGAGCGGCAGCATGAAGGTCGCGCCGCCCAGCTGCCCCGCCGCCTCCTCGCTGCGCGAGGCGAGGCCGAGCAGGATGCCGGCCCAGGTGGCGGCGAAGCGGAAGAGCAGCAGAATCCCGAATCCGCCCAGGGCCTCGAGAGCGCCGCCCTCGATCCGCCAGCCCATCGCGAGGCCGACGAGCAGCAGCGGCACCAGGCCGGCCGCCGCGGCGACGAGATCCGCGGCCGCCTGGCCGAGCGGGACCGCGCCGCGGCTCATGGGGAGGGAGCGGAAGCGGTCCATGACCCCGCGGTGCGAATCCTGGGCGGCGGTGAACATCCCGGTCATGATGCCGTTCGCTGCGGTCGCCACGAGCATGCCGGGGACCAGGAAGGCCCGGTAGTCCGCGCCCGGCATGGCCATGGCGCTGCCGAAGACGTAGCCGAAGAAGAGCAGGAACACGATCGGCATCGTCTGTGTCATGACCGGGATGGCGGGGGCGTGCTTCATGCGCAGCAGGTGGCGGCCGAGGACGGCCGTGCTGTCGAGGACGACGGCGCTCATGCGGCGAGCTCCTTCACGGGCCGGCCGGTGAGGCGCAGGAACACCTCGTCCAGAGTGGGTGGGCGCAGCCCGGCGTCCAGCACCGGGACGCCCGCCGCGTCGAGTTCCCGTACGAGTCGGGGCAGCGTGAGCGTCGCGTCGGTGGTGACGGCCCCGGCGGAGCGCCGCTCCGCGTCGAGGACCGGCTCGGAGCCGGTCAGCTGATCGAGGACGGCCGCCGCGGCCGGCAGCGCGGCCCGGTCGAGGACGACCACCTCCGCGTAGTTGCCGATGAGCGCCTTGAGTTCGGCGGGGGTGCCGTTGTGGGTGGCTCGGCCGCCGTCGATCAGTACGACGTCGTCGGCGAGCCGGTCGGCTTCTTCGAGGTACTGGGTGGTCAGCAGCACGGTCGTGCCCTCTTCGGTCAGTTGCCGCACCGCGTCCCAGATCTCGTTCCGGCTGTGCGGGTCGAGACCGGTGGTCGGTTCGTCGAGGAACAGCACCTCGGGGCGCGTGATCAGACCCGCCGCCAGGTCGAGGCGGCGGCGCATGCCGCCCGAGTAGGTACGGGCCGGCCGGTCGGCGGCCTTCGTGAGCCCGAACCGCTCCAGCAGCTCGGCGGCCCTGGTGCGGGGCGCGCGCAGCAGCCTGGCGAACAGGCGCAGGTTCTCCGCACCCGTCAGGTCGCCGTCGACCGAGGCGTACTGCCCGACGACGCCGATGCGACGGCGTACGGCGGCGGGATCACGCCGCAGGTCGTGCCCGGCGACCGTGGCGCTGCCGGCGTCGGGCCTGGTCAGTGTGGTCAGGATCCGTACGGCGGTCGTCTTCCCGGCGCCGTTGGGGCCGAGCACCGCGCAGACCGTGCCCCGGGCGACGGCGAGATCGAGGCCGCGGAGGGCGCGGACGTCACCGAACCGCTTCTCGAGACCCTCACTAAGTACAGCGTACGTAGTTGTCATGGGTCGACCGTACCTCACTACGTACGCTGTACGTAACTAGGATGTGAGGGAGGTGATGATCCATGGCGGGCCGAGCGGCCGAACCGGAAGTGATCTGGGCGCGCCCCGAGCGCACGGGCAGAGGTCCGAAACCGGCGTACAGCCGGGGCGACATCGCGACGGCCGCCGTGCGCATCGCGGACGAGGAGGGCATCGACGCCCTCTCCATGCGCAAGGTCGCGACGCTGCTGGGCTGCGGCACGATGTCGCTGTACAACTACGTGCCCCGCAAGGAAGACCTGTACGAGCTGATGGTCGACGCGGTCAGCGGCGAGTACGAGCTGGGGGAGCCGTCGGACGACTGGCGCGCGGAGATGCTCGCCCTCGCGCACCAGGCGCGGGCCATGGTGCTCCGCCATCCATGGCTTCCCCGGGTGATGTCACCGCTGTACGGCTTCAGCCCCAACGTGCTGCGCTACCTGGAGTGGTGCCTGGGCGCGCTGGAGAGCCTGGACGCCCCGTACGGCACGAAGTTCGAGCTGATCGCGATGGTCAACGGCACGGTGATGACCACGGTCGCGAACGAGCTCGCGACGGCCGAGCGCGCCCGTTCCCTCCCGTGGTCGCCGGAGCGGGAACAGGCGGCGCGGCGCGCGTATCTGGAGGGGCAGGTGGCGGGCGGGAACTACCCGCGGCTGGCGGCGGCGCTGGGGGACGCGGCGGCGCCGGGGGACGCGGAGGAGACGTTCGAGCGGGTGCTGAGGCGGGTGATCGACGCGTTCGCCTGACGGCGTGCGGGGCGGGTGCGGGGGGCATGGCGCCTGCGGCGGGCTGTACCCCACCCCGGAACGGGCTCCGGTACGCGCTTCGCGCGGTGCCCTCGAACTCCTCCAGCGGTCCGGCGGCCGTGAGAGGTACGCAGACCCGGCCCTAGCGGGGCGGCGGCTCGGCTTCGCGCCGGCGGCCGCTCGAACCTCGCCGGCGTCCGAGGCTTCGGGGTCCAGGGTGGAGCCGCCGGAAACACGGACGCCTCACAGAAGGGCGAACTGCCCCTCCGGGCCCTCTTCCTGGTGGTCGAGGACCGACGCCGGGCGGCGGGTCGCCGGCGGTGGGGGCAGGACGCCCGATGCACGGAGCTCCGTCGCGGAGATCCGGGGGCCGGGCGACGCCAGCGCCGTCCGCCGCGGTGCCAGTTCCGCCAGCAGTGCCAAGGCCGTGACCAGTTCCAGCAGCTCCGAGGTCCACTCCTGCGGCCACGTCGCGGGCCGCAGTGCCTCCAGCGTGCCCGTCTCACCGGACGACGTGCGCCGGTCGAACCAGAGCTCCAGCACCCGGACCCCGCCCACCTCGAAGTCCCACGCCGACCGCGGGACGGGGGAGATGCGGCCGGTGCCGCCGAGGAGCAGCGTCTCGTCCTCGGGTGCGTAGGCGATCGAGTCCGGCCGGGCCGGCAGCGCGGCGCGGACGTAGGGCCGGCGGCCGCCCGGGAGCCGGGGGCGGTCGCCGCCGCGCGCGCCGCGCAGCATGACGCGGATCATCTCGCGGCCGAGTGCCACCCCGGCGGACCAGACGCCGGCGTCCGCCGTCAGGGGCACCACGCATCCGGCGGGGGAGGGGGCCGCGGCCGCGACGGTCCAGGCTGCCAGGTCCTCGGCGTCCACGGGCCGCCCGTACCGCTCGGCCAGCAGCCCGGTGAGGCCGGGCGTGATGTTGGGTTCGTGTCCGCCGGGCCGCCGGTACAGGGGCCGGACGCGGCCGGGACGCCCGGCGGGAGAACGGCCGTCCGGCAGCAGGGCGGTGACCACGAGCGCGGGTCCGCCGGCCTTCGGCACGTGTCCCTGCTCGACGACGAACAGCTGCCGTTCGTCCCGTACCCGCCACAACTCGGGCCGGGCGACGTCGATCAGCCGGTGGTCGGGGATCAGCCACTGTTCGTCGAAGGCGCCGTGCAGCACCCGTACGGGCTCCGGGCAGCGGCCCGCCTCGCGCGCCATGCGTCCCGTACCGGTCGACTGGCCCGGGAGCTGGGCCACCGTGCCGTGGATGCCGCGGGCCCTGGAGACCCGGAACAGCGTCTCCCGGGTGCCGTCCTCCGCCCGTACGAGGGCGTCCCAGCGGGCCCGCAGGGACGCGGCGTCCGGGGCCATCACCCAGTCCCTGCCCAGCCGCAGCGGCGCCACCGACCAGGGCATGAGGTCGTCGAGCAGCGGCACGTCCTCGGTGAGAGCAGTCACCGTCCGCATGCTAGTCAGGCTCAGTCCGCCGCATCCACGGTGACCGAGAAGGAGAACCGGTCCCCGCGGTAGCGGATGCGGGCCACGTCCACGACGCGGCCGGTGTCGTCGTAGGTCACACCGGTGTAGTGCAGGATCGGGCTCAGCAACGGCACCCGCAGCAGTTCCGCCGTCCGCGGGTCGGCGAGCCGGGCCTCCACCGTGTCGGTGATCCGGCTGATGCGGACACCGAGGGCGTCCCGCAGCACCTTGGTCATCGGCCAGCGTTCCAGGTCGGCGATGTCCAGTCCGGCGGCGACGTCGGGATGCAGGGCGTTCTCCGCCCAGTTGGTGGGCTCACCGGTGTCGCCGTCGCACCGCAGCCTCCGGTACACCACGACCTCGGCCGCCCCGGGGAAGTGCTCGGCGAGCTCGACCGGAACCGGCTCCGGGCCGTGGTCGAGGACCGTGGTGCGTTCGCCGGACTGCTGGGCGACGATCGCGTCGATCGAGCCCAGCAGCCGGCGGGGCGCGCCACGGCGTGCCCCCGGTTCGATGAAGGTGCCGCGCCGCCGGTGCCGGCTGATCAGGCCCTCCTCCTCCAGCTCCTTGAGCGCCTGCCGCATGGTCAGGACGCTCACCCCGTAGTGCTGGGCGAGCTGTTCCTCGGTGGGCAGCCGCAGCGACGCCTCGGGCGTCCGGCCCAGTATCGAGGCGCGCAGGGACTGCGAGACCTGATACCACAGCGGCAGCTTGCGGTTCAGGACCAGCGAGTCGGGGGCGAAGGAGGTCACGGCATCTCCGTACTACGACGAACTACGACCTGAAGTGGCGCTGAAGACCCTGCCACACGTCGTCGTACCCCATCTGCAGATGGTCGGCGTTCGCCGCCTGCGCGGTGGCGGTCACCGGCCAGCGGGTCTCGAACATGAAGGCAAGCCCGTCGTCGATCTTCTGCGGCTTCAGCTCGGCCGCGCTCGCCCGGTCGAAGGTCTCCCGGTCGGGCCCGTGCGCCGACATCATGTTGTGCAGCGAGCCGCCGCCGGGGACGAAACCTTCGGCCTTCGCGTCGTACGCGCCCTCGATCAGGCCCATGTACTCGCTCATCACGTTGCGGTGGAAGTACGGCGGGCGGAAGGTGTCCTCGCCGACCAGCCAGCGCGGTGCGAAGACGACGAAGTCGACACCGGCGAGGCCGGGGGTGTCGGAGGGCGAGGTCAGCACCGTGAAGATCGACGGATCGGGGTGGTCGTACGAGATCGTCCCGATGACGTTGAAGCGGCGCAGGTCGTAGACGTACGGGACATGGGTGCCGTGCCAGGCGACCACGTCGAGGGGGGAGTGGTCGTAGGTCGCCGCCCACAGGTTCCCGCAGAACTTGTTGACCACCTCGACCGGCTGCTCGACGTCCTCGTAGGCGGCGACAGGGGCCAGGAAGTCGCGGGCGTTGGCCAGGCCGTTGGCGCCGATCGGGCCGAGCTCGGGGAGCTCGAAGGGCTGCCCGTAGTTCTCGCAGACGTAGCCGCGGGCGGTGGCGTCCAGCAGCTCGACCCGGAAGCGGACACCGCGGGGGACGAGGACGACCTCCCCCGGCCGGGCGGGCAGCAGCCCGAACTCGGTCACGAGCAGCAGCCCGCCGTGCTCGGGGACGATCAGGAGCTCGCCGTCCGCGTCGCTGAACACCCGGTCCGTCATGGACGTATTGGCGTGGTAGAGGTGCACGGCCATGCCGGTGCGCTGCGTCACGTCGCCGTTGCCGCCGAGCGTCCACAGCCCGGCCAGCCAGTCGGTGCCGGGGGCCGGCTCGGGCAGCGGGTTCCAGCGCAGCCGGTTCGGGTCGGGCACCGTCTCGGTGAAGGGGGCGGTCCGGATGTGGCCGTTGTCGACACGGACGAAGGGAGGGTGAGCGGCCGAGGGGCGGATGCGGTACAGCCAGGAGCGGCGGTTGTGCGCGCGGGGCTCGGTGAAGGCCGAGCCGCTGAGCTGTTCCGCGTAGAGGCCGAGGGGGGCGCGCTGGGGGGAATTGCGCCCGTGCGGAAGTGCGCCGGGCTCCGCCTCCGAGCTGTGCTCGTTGCCGAAGCCGGAGGAGAACGACGCCTCCGTCAGCCCCTCGACAATCTTCCGCGCCTGTCCGGTGCCACTCATCGCCCGCTCCTGGTGCTGAAGGATTCCTCAATCCATTCCTATGGACAACCGTAGGATTGCACCTCCGCCCCGTCAACGGCAACGGACCGGCATGATGGGCCGCGTGTCCCAGCCACCACTGCGCCGCCGTCCGGTCCAGCGGCGAAGCGCCGACCGGCTCGCCCGCATCCTCGACGCGTGCGCCGCACTGCTGGACGAGAGCGGCTACGAGCAGCTGTCGACCCGGGCGGTCGCGGTGCGGGCGGGAGTGCCCATCGGATCCGTCTACCGCTTCTTCGGCAACAAGCGCGCGCTGGTCGTCGCGCTCGGCCACCGCAATCTCGACGCCTACGCCGACCGCGTGTCCCAGCGGCTCGCCGCGCCCTCCGGTGAGGGCTGGGGCGCCGCGATCGATGTGATGCTCGACGAGTACCTGGCGATGAAGCGCACCTGCCCCGGCTTCACCCTCGTCGACTTCGGCGCGCAACTGCCCGTCGGCGCGCCGGTGGACGGTGTGCACCACGAGGTCGCCGACCGGCTCGGCGAGCTGCTGGCCTCGCACCTGGGGCGTGAGCCCGACACGGAGCTGCGCAGGGCGGTACTGGTGTGCGTGGAGGCGGCGGACGCACTGCTGCAGCTGGCGTTCCGGTCGAGGCCCGGGGGCGACGAGGCGATCATCGCGGAGACCCGGCGGTTGCTCCGCACCTATCTCTCCGATGTCCTGGACGCCCCCGCGCCGCGTGAAAACCGGGCGTGAAAGACCCTCCCGTACATGCATACCGGTCGGTATGCTCGGTTCGGCGCCACGCCACCGCCGTCCATGCCGTCGCCGCCCACGCCCGTCCGGGGAGGACCCGTGTCCCGCACCGCTCCAGCCATATCCACAACCGCCGCCCCGGGGGACCCCGCCCGCACCGCACTGCGGGTCTGCCCGCTGTGCGAAGCCACCTGCGGGCTCACCCTCACCATCGAGGGCAGCCGCGTCACCCGCGCCCGCGGCGACCGCGACGACATCTTCAGCCGTGGCTTCATCTGCCCGAAGGGCGCCTCGTTCGGCGAGCTCGACGCCGACCCGGACCGGCTGCGCACCCCCCTGATCCGGGAGAACGGCGAACTGCGCGACGCCACCTGGCAGGAGGCCTTCGACCTGATCGCCGCCCGGATCAGGCCGCTGATCGAGGAGCACGGACCGAACGCCGTCGGCGTCGTCCTCGGCAACCCGAACGTCCACACCATGGCCGGCAGCCTCTACCCGCCCGTCCTGCTCTCCGCGCTGGGCACCCGCAACGTCTACTCCGCCTCGACGCTCGACCAGATGCCCAAGCACGTCTCCAGCGGACTGCTCTTCGGCAGCGCCACGGCCATCCCCGTGCCCGACCTGGACCGCACCGACCATCTGCTGCTGCTCGGCGCCAACCCGCTGGAGTCCAACGGCAGCCTGTGCACCGCGCCCGACTTCCCCGGCAAGCTGAAGGCACTCCGCCGCCGCGGCGGGACCCTGACCGTCGTCGACCCGCGCCGCACCCGCACCGCCCAGCTCGCCGACCGGCACGTCGCGATCCGGCCCGGCACCGACGCGCTGCTGCTCGCCGCCCTCACCCAGGTGCTGTTCGAGGAAGGGCTCACCGACCTCGGCGCGCTCGCCGGCCATGTCGAGGGCGTGGCCGAAGTGGAGGCCGCCGTCAAGGACTTCACACCGGAGGCCGTGGCGGAGGCCTGCGACATGGAAGCCGAGGAGATCCGCACGATGGCCCGCGAGCTCGCGGGCGCGCCCACCGCAGCCGTCTACGGGCGCATCGGCAGCTGCACCGTCGAACACGGCACCCTCGCCAGCTGGCTCGTCGACGTCCTCAACGTGCTGACCGGCAACCTCGACAGGCCGGGCGGCGCCCTGTTCCCGCTCTCCGCCACCGAACGCGCTCCGCGCCCGGCCGCCCCCGGCAAGGGGTTCTCCCTCGGCCGCTGGAGCAGCCGCGTGAGCGGCCACCCGGAGGCCAAGGGCGAACTGCCCATCGCCGCCCTCGCGGAGGAGATCGAGACCCCGGGCGAGGGACAGATCCGTGCCCTGGTCGTGATCGCGGCCAACCCGGTGCTCTCCGCCCCCGACGGGGACCGCCTCGACCGGGCACTGGCCGGCCTCGGCCTGATGGTGAGCATCGACCCCTATCTCAACGAGACCTCACGCCACGCCGACGTGGTGCTGCCCCCGCCGCCGCCCTCCCGCAGCCCCCACTTCGACTTCGCCTTCAACGCGCTCGCCGTCAGCAACCAGGCCCGCTTCAGCCCCGCCGCCGTACCGCTCGAGGAGGGGCTGATGGACGAGTGCGAGATCCACGCCCGCCTGATCCTCGCCGTCTCCGGCATGCACGGCGCGGAACCCTCCGCCGTCGACGACATGGTCATCAGCAGCACCCTCGCCAAGGCGGTCACCGACCCCGCCTCCCCGGTGCACGGCCGGGCGCCGGAAGACGTCGCCGCCCGGCTCACCGGACGCACCGGCGCCGAGCGCCGCCTCGACATGATGCTGCGCCTCGGCTCGTACGACCTGACCCTCGACATGCTGCTGGAGGCTCCGCACGGCGTCGACCTCGGCCCCCTCGGGTCCCGTGTCCCGCAGATCCTCAAGACCCGCAGCGGACGCGTCGAACTGCTGCCCGGCCCCATCGCCGACGACCTGCCGAGGCTGCGCGCCGCACTCGCGCAACGGCCCGCCGGGCTCGTGCTCGTCGGCCGCCGTCATCTGCGCTCCAACAACAGCTGGCTGCACAACGTGCCCGCGCTGAACGGCGGTTCCAACCGCTGCACCCTTCACGTCCACCCGGACGACGCCGCCCGGATCGGACTCGAGGACGGGGCCACGGCACGCGTCACCGCGGACGGAGGCAGTGTCGAGGCCCCCGTCGAGATCACCGACTCGGTGCGTCCCGGTGTCGTCAGCCTGCCGCACGGCTGGGGCCACGACCGCCCCGGCATCCGCATGTCGGTGGCCGCCGGCCGTCCCGGAGTCAACGTCAACCAGCTGCTCGACGGCTCCCGACTGGATCCCCTGTCGGGCACCGCGGTGCTCAACGCCATCCCGGTGGATGTAGCGCCAAGCCGATGACCTGGGGTTTTGCTCGTATTGCTCACGGGTCAACACCTTGTTAACGGCAGATGGCGACACCTAACGTCATCCGGACCCACCGGTGGGCCGCTCCTCCGGTGGCAGTTCAAGGATGAACGTTAGGTGTCCCCATGCTGACAGTCCTCGGCTTCGCCATGATCGCGACCTTCCTGGTCCTGATCATGATGAAGAAGATGTCGCCGATCGCGGCGCTGGTCCTCATCCCCGCACTCTTCTGCGTCGCCGTCGGGCAGGGTGCACAGCTCGGGGACTACGTCCTCGAAGGCGTGGGAAACCTCGCCCCCACGGCGGCGATGCTGATGTTCGCCATCGTCTACTTCGGCGTGATGATCGACGTCGGGCTGTTCGACCCGATCGTGCGGGGCATCCTGCGCTTCTGCAAGGCGGACCCGCTGCGCATCGTGATCGGTACGGCGGTGCTCGCCGCCATCGTCTCGCTCGACGGCGACGGCTCCACGACCTTCATGATCACGGTCTCGGCGATGTATCCGCTCTACAAGCGCCTGAAGATGAGCCTCGTGGTGCTGACCGGCATCGCCGCCACGGCGAACGGCGTGATGAACACCCTGCCCTGGGGCGGGCCCACGGCCCGTGCCGCCACCGCGCTCGAGCTGGACGCGGCCGACATCTTCGTGCCGATGATCCCCGCCCTCGGCGCCGGGCTTCTCTTCGTGCTCGTCCTCGCGTACGTCCTCGGCCGGCGCGAGCGCACACGCCTCGGATACCTCACGCTCGACGAGGTGCTCGAGCCCGAGCCCGGCACGGTGCTCGTCAAGGCGGGTGGCGGCGAGCACGCCGCCGGGGCCACGGGCTCCACGGCCGGCCCCGACGGCACCGGATCCGGTCCGGGAGCGGACACCGGTTCCCCTCGCGAGGGCGACGAATCCCCGCTGCCGGACGGCGGTTTCCAGGGCCTCGACCCGAACCGCCCGACACTGCGGCCCAGGCTGTACTGGTTCAACGCCGGCCTGACGCTGGCCCTTCTCACCGCCATGATCATGGAACTGCTGCCGATCCCGGTGCTCTTCCTGCTCGGCGCGGCCCTCGCCCTGACCGTCAACTTCCCTTCCATGGCGGACCAGAAGGCCCGCATCGCGGCCCACGCCGACAACGTCCTGAACGTCGCCGGGATGGTCTTCGCCGCCGCCGTCTTCACCGGCGTCCTCACCGGCACCGGCATGGTCGAGCACATGGCCGACTGGCTCGTCGGCGCCATCCCCGAGGGCATGGGCCCGCACATGGCGATCGTCACGGGTGTACTGAGCCTGCCGCTCACGTACTTCATGTCGAACGACGGCTTCTACTTCGGTGTGCTGCCGGTCCTCGCGGAGGCGGGCGCCGCCCACGGTGTCTCGCCGCTGGAGATCGCCCGCGCCTCCCTCGTCGGCCAGCCGCTGCACATGTCCAGCCCGCTCGTCCCCGCGGTGTACGTCCTCGTCGGTATGGCGAAGGTCGAGTTCGGCGACCACACCCGCTTCACGGTCAAGTGGGCGGCCCTGACCAGTCTCGTGGTGCTGGGGGCCGGGATCCTGTTCGGCATCGTCTGACATGGGCCGTCTCTGGCTGCTGCGCCTCGTCATCGCCTTCGGGTTCGCCCAGGCGGCGGTGTCGATGGCGCGCCCGGCGGTCTCCTACCGGGCGCTGTCGCTCGGTGCCGACGAGCGGGCGATCGGTGTGATCGCCGGTGTGTACGCGCTGCTTCCACTGTTCGCCGCCGTACCGCTGGGCCGCAGGACCGACCACGGCCGCTGTACGCCGCTGCTGTACGCGGGGCTCGCGTTGATCGCCGGCGGCTGCGCGCTCAGCGGACTCGCCGGCTCGCTGCCGGCGATGGCGGCGTGGAGCGGTGTGATGGGACTGGGCCACCTCTGCTTCGTCATCGGCGCCCAGTCGATCGTCGCCCGCCGGTCCGCGCCCGACGAACAGGACCGCAACTTCGGGCACTTCACCATCGGCGCATCCCTGGGGCAGCTGGCCGGACCCATTGCCGCGGGCGCGCTGATCGGTGACGACATGACCCGCACCAGTGCGCTGGCGCTCGTCGTGTCCGCGGCCGTGGCGGCCGTCTCGCTGACCTCGATGTGGCGTATCGAACTCCGGCACAAGGGAGCCGGGCACACGCGGGACGCGGCCGCGGTGAAGGTTCCCGTGCACCGCATCGTGCGGACCCGCGGCGTGCCCGCGGGGATCTTCATCAGCCTCGCGGTGCTCTCGGCCACCGACATCCTCACCGCGTATCTGCCGGTGGTCGGCGAGCACCGCGGTGTCCCGCCCACCGTCGTGGGCCTGCTGCTGAGCCTGCGGGCCGCCGCCACCATCGCGTGCCGGCTGGTGATGACGCCGATGATCCGCCGCCTCGGCCGTACCACCCTGCTCACCGTGACCTGTCTGCTCGGCGGGGCGCTGTGCGCGGGCATCGCGCTGCCGGTGCCGCTGTGGGCGCTGGCGCTGATGCTGGCGGCGCTCGGCTTCTGTCTGGGTGTGGGGCAGCCGTTGTCGATGACGACGGTGGTGCAGGCGGCACCGGCCGGCGCGCGTTCGACGGCGCTCGCGCTGCGGCTGACCGGCAACCGTCTCGGGCAGGTCGCCGCGCCGGCCTGCGCCGGACTGGTCGCCGGGCTCGCCGGTGCCGCGGCGCCCTTCGTGATGCTCGGTGTGCTGCTGGTGGTGTCGGGCGGGACCGCGGCGCGCACCGGCCGCTCCGGGCGCGAGCCTGTGGCGACCGGCGGCCCGGGCGGTGCGGACGGCCCTTCCCGGGAGCCCGGCGGGACCGGGCCTGTGGTGACCGGCGGTGCTGACGGCGGGCCTCCGGGCGGCGCTGACGGCGGCCCTTCCCGGGAGCCCGGCGGGACCGGGCCGACGGCGGCCGGGGCGGACGGTCCGCGCGGCGGTGCGCCGGGCGGTGCCGCTCAGGGGGCCGACGCGGCCGAATCGCCCGGTCGGCACAGCCGCGGTGTCCGCTAGTAGGGGCATTTCTGACGGCTTCTCAGCGTTTCGATGCGTCTTCACGCCGAATTCGTGACATTTAGTCAGGCGATCGCGTGATCAGTATGACAATCGCATCGGCTTGAAGGAGCCTCGCATGAGCACGACCGCAACTCTCCGCCCCCGCCGTGTCCGCACGGCGGCGGCCGCCCTTGCCGCCCTGGCCTACACCGGCGTGACGCTGGCGGTGGCGCCGGCGGCCTTCGCCGCCATCGGTGACAGCGGCGACATCAAGATCCACAAGGCCGGCGTCGAGCACTGGGACACCCGGGACGACATCAAGGGAGTCTGCAAGTTCAGCCTCAGCGCGTTCAACTTCGAGAGCCTGCCGCAGGTCACCTGGACCATCACCCCCCAGCCGCCCACGGCCGCCGGACCGACCCTGACGGACAGCCTCGTGCTGGTCGCCGGGCGGGGCCACACCGAGGAGTACGCACTCCCCGACGGTGACTACCTGCTCGCCTGGACGGTCCCGAGTGGTGTGCCGAAGCAGAAGGTCTTCGAGGTCGACTGCGAGAAGTACGGCGACAAGCACGGTGAGAAGAACAACGGGAACAAGGGCCCGGAGAACGACAAGGGCGGCACGATCTGGGAGAAGGACGACAAGGAAGGGCCCCACGGCGCGGTGCCCGCGGGCGGCGGTGGCATGGCCGGCGACGGCAGCGAGGGCACCGGGGACGACGGCTCGTCCGTCGCCGCGGCGACGGCGCTCGTCGCGGGCGCGGCCGGTGCGGCCGGGCTGGTCCTCGTCCGACGGGCCCGCCGCCGCGCCCATGGCGCCGCGTAACGTACCGAGTCGCCGACGCCGACGACGCGGACCCAGCCGTGCCTGCCGTCTGACCATCACGCTCAGCGTGACGGCCACCCTGGTCACCGGCGTCGTCCGGGGGTGTCAGGACCCACCCCCGGACGCGCCGCCGGTCACCGTCGCGGCGGACAGCCCGCTCGGCGCGAAGACGCCGGAGGCCGAAGAGGCCGACGAGAAGGCTGCCGGGCGGGACGAGCCGGCCGCGGCCGGTGGTCCCGCCGGTCACGGCGGATCGAACGTGATCGACCTGCCGCCGCTCACCGTCCGCTCCGCGGAACCGGCGAAGCCGGTGGCCCCTGTGCCGCCGCCGTCCCGTACGCCGGAGGCGGCGCCGGCGCCCCGGCCCACGGCGCCGGCCCCGACGCCCGTGGCGGCGCACGGAGAACTCGCGTTGCCGCCCTCCCCGGCCAGACAGCTCGCCATCCCGGCCATCATGATCGAGTCGCCCGTGATGGGGCTCGGTCTCGACGCCAAGGGTAGGCTCACCGCCCCTCCGGTGAACAACCCGCGTCTTGTCGGCTGGTACCAGAAGGGCCCCGCGCCCGGCGAGAAGGGCACCGCCCTGGTGGTCGGCCACCGCGACACCAAGACCGGCCCCGCCGTCTTCCTGAACCTCAACGCGCTGAAACCCGGTGACAAGGTCAACATCGCCCGGGCGGACCGGCGGACGGCCGTGTTCACCGTCGACAAGGTGCGCACCTACAAGAAGGAGGAATTCCCCGACGCGGAGGTCTACGGCCACACAGGACGGCCCGAACTGCGGCTGCTCACCTGCGGCGGCAGTTTCGACAAGAAGGCGGGCTACTCCGCCAACGTCGTCGTCTTCGCACACCTCACGGACGTCAGACAGGTGTGATCCGGTCATGGGCGCGCGGGGCCGGCCGGCGGTCGGCCCCGGCCCCGCGGCCGTGCGGCGCCCGGACCGCCGACGGACCTGCGGCCGGACCGCCGACGGGCCTGCGGCCGAGGGGAGTTGGGCGGAGGTCCACCGCTGGGAATCGGTCTTTTCCGGCCGTTCGGCGCTGCCGGTCTCGCATGGTGGACACATGCGTAACAAACGCCCCTCGCATCGTGCGCGATCCATTCCCTGACGGGACATAGTGGGCTAGCTTCTGGCGACGCAGCTGCCCCTTCTGATCCCGGGCGGGACCCTATGACTCGCGCCATCGCTCTGCACAACGTCAGCAAGAGATACGGCCGTGCGCCCCGCGCCGTCGACAACTTCTCCCTCGGTGTCCGACCGGGGGAGTTCCTCGTCCTGTTGGGCCCCTCCGGCTGCGGCAAGTCGACCGTGCTGCGGATGATCGCCGGACTGGAGGACATCACGGAGGGCGAGCTCCTGCTGGACGGCGAGTACGCCAACGACATCCCGCCGCGTGAACGCGACATGGCCATGGTCTTCCAGAACTTCGCGCTCTACCCGAGCATGACCAACCGGGAGAACATCGGCTTCCCTCTGAAGCTCGAGAACCCGCGGGCCGACCGCAACCCGCGGGTGGAGGCCACCGCCAGGATGCTCGGCATTGAGGACATCCTCGACCGCTTCCCCGCACAGCTCTCCGGCGGCGAACGCCAGCGCGTCGCGATGGGAAGGGCGATCTCCAGGCGGCCCTCGGTCTTCCTGATGGACGAGCCGCTCTCCAATCTCGACGCCAAACTCCGCAACCATCTGCGGGCCGAGATCGCCCGGCTGACCGCGGAATTGGGGGTGACCACGGTCTACGTCACGCACGACCAGGCGGAGGCCATGTCGCTCGGGGACCGGGTCGCCGTGATGCGCGGCGGAGTGCTCCAGCAGGTCAGCTCGCCGCGCGACACCTATGCCCTCCCGGCGAACGTCTTCGTCGCCGCATTCATCGGAACGCCCCGGATCAACCTGCTCCAGGCCGTCGTCCACGCGCCGCTGGACGGCCGGATGTCGATCGACCTGGGCCGGCAGCGGCTGCCGCTGCCCGAGCCCCTCAGTCCCGACCACCAGTTGCTGCGCATCCAGCAGGGCCGGCAGATCATCGTGGACCTGCGGTCGGAGGCCGCCCGCATCGCGCCGCCCAGCCAGGCCCGCCCGGGGGAGGTCGCGCTGACCGGGATCGTCGAGCACATGGAGTACCAGGGGCACGAGGCGCTGGTGCACTTCAACACCGGCTCCCGGCCCGCCGTGGTCGCCGACCTCGAGTCACCCCGTCCGCAGACCGCCGTGCGGCGGCGAAGAAACGCCGGCCCCGGAGTGCTGACCCGCCTCAAGGACCGGGCGATGGCTCAGGTCGCGGGGCCGGTGGCGGTGCTCGACGACCCGGTTCCCGAGCCCGCCCACGAGAGCCGGATCACCGCGCCGAGCGACCTCGTCGTCCGCACCGGCCCGGACCTCCGGCTGCGTGCCGGCGCGCAGGTGCCGCTGCTCGTCGACCTCGCCCACCTCTACGTCTTCGACCATCAGGGCCGCCGCATCTGCCCCGCGCCCATGGACGTTCCGGGCCTCGACGCCTGATTCCCTCCGCCACGACAAGTGGCCTCCAGCACGCCGGATGCCCCTGGCGCCGTAAAACTAACGGCGCTAGTTTGGGGCGCGGACACTACCGCGAGGCGTGGAGGAGAACGATGAAGGCCCACGACGGCATGTACATCGGCGGCCGGTGGCGGCCTGCCGCGGCACCGGAAACGATCGCGGTCATCGATCCCGCGGACGAGCAGGTCATCGCCCATGTCCCGGCCGGCACGGCGGAGGACGTCGACGCCGCCGTACGTGCCGCCCGCGCGGCCTTCCCGGGATGGGCGGCGACGCCGCCCGCCGAGCGTGCGCGGCACATCGCCGCCCTGCGCGACGAGCTCGGCCGGCGCGCGGAGGAGATCGCGGAGACGGTGACCGCCGAACTCGGCGCGCCGCCCGCCCTGGCGCTCGCGGTCCACGCGAGCCTGCCCGTCGCCGTCGCCGGCTCCTACGCGGAGCTCGCGGGCTCCTACGCGTTCGAGGAGAAGATCGGCACGTCCACCGTGCTGATGGAGCCGGTCGGCGTCGTCGGCGCGATCACGCCCTGGAACTACCCGCTGCACCAGATCGTCGCCAAGGTGGCACCGGCACTGGCGGCGGGCTGCACCGTGGTGCTCAAGCCGGCGGAGGACACCCCGCTGACCGCGCAGCTCTTCGCGGAGGCCGTCCATGAGGCGGGCATCCCCGCGGGCGTCTTCAACCTGGTCACCGGACTGGGTCCGGTGACCGGCCAGGCGCTCGCCGAGCACGAAGGCGTCGACCTGGTGTCCTTCACCGGATCGACCGCCGTGGGCCGGAAGATCGGCGCGACCGCGGGCGGCGCGATCAAGCGCGTCGCGCTGGAGCTTGGTGGCAAGTCCGCCAATGTGATCCTGCCGAGCGCCGACCTGGCCAAGGCGGTGAACGTCGGCATCGCCAACGTGATGTCCAACTCGGGCCAGACGTGCAGCGCGTGGACCCGGATGCTCGTGCACAAGGACCGGTACGAGGAGGCCGTCGAGCTCGCCGCGGCCGCCGTCGCCAAGTACGTCCCCGGCGAACGGGTCGGTCCGCTCGTCAACGCCAAGCAGCAGGAGCGGGTGCGGGGCTACATCGAGAAGGGCGTCGAAGAGGGCGCCCGGCTCGTGGCAGGCGGCCCCGAGGCGCCGCTCGAAGTCGGCTACTACGTCAGCCCCACCGTCTTCGCCGACGTCACCCCCGGCATGACCATCGCCCAGGAGGAGATCTTCGGGCCGGTCGTGTCGATCCTGAAGTACGAGGACGAGGACGACGCCCTCGCGATCGCCAACGGCACCGTGTACGGCCTCGCCGGCGCCGTCTGGGCCGGCGACGACTCCGAGGCGGTGGCCTTCGCCCGCCGTATGGACACCGGTCAGGTCGACATCAACGGCGGCCGCTTCAACCCGCTGGCGCCCTTCGGCGGCTACAAGCAGTCCGGCGTCGGCCGTGAACTCGGGCCGCACGGCCTCGCCGAGTACCTCCAGACCAAGTCCCTCCAGTTCTGAGCGGTAAGGAAACCATCGTGGTCCGTGCAGCCGTCCTGCCCTCCGTCGGCGCTCCCCTGGAGATCACCGAGATCTCCCTGCCGGAGCCCGGCCCCGGCCAGGTCCGGGTCAGGCTCGCCGCCGCCGGGGTGTGCCACTCCGATCTGTCCCTCTCCGACGGCACCATGCGGCTGCCCGTCCCGGCCGTCCTCGGCCACGAGGGCGCGGGCACCGTCCTGGCCGTCGGTGAGGGCGTCACCCATGTCGCACCCGGCGACGGCGTCGTCCTCAACTGGGCACCGGCCTGCGGCACTTGCCACGCCTGCTCGATCGGCGAGGTGTGGCTGTGCGACGACGCGCTGACCGGCGCGGGACGGGTGCACGCCGTAGCGGCCGACGGCACCGAACTCCATCCCGGCCTGAACGTGGGCGCGTTCGCGGAGGAGACGGTCGTCGCCGCGAACTGCGTGCTGCCCGTCCCCGACGGAGTGCCGCTGACGGACGCGGCCCTGCTGGGCTGCGCCGTCCTCACCGGCTACGGCGCCGTCCACCACTCCGCGCGGGTGCGCGAGGGTGAGTCCGTCGTGGTCTTCGGCGTCGGCGGGGTCGGGCTGGCCACGCTCCAGTCCGCCCGGATCGCCGGAGCGGGCCCGATCATCGCCGTCGACGTCTCCCCGGAGAAGGAGGAACTGGCGCGCGGCGCGGGCGCCACCGAGTACGTCGTCGCCTCCGACACCACGGCGCGGGAGATCCGGGCGCTGACGGGCAAGCGCGGCGCCGACGTGGCGATCGAGTGCGTCGGCCGCGCCTCGACGATCCGCGCCGCCTGGGACTCCACCCGCCGCGGCGGCCGCACCACGGTCGTCGGCATCGGCGGGAAGGACCAGCAGGTCACCTTCCACGCTCTCGAGCTGTTCCACTGGGGCCGTACGCTCTCCGGCTGCGTCTTCGGCAACTCCGACCCGGCCGCCGACCTGCCGGTCCTCGCGGAGCACATCCGCGCCGGCCGGCTGGATCTGAGCGCGCTGGTCACCGAGCAGATCGCCCTCGACGGCATCCCGGCGGCCTTCGAGAACATGCTCGCGGGCAAGGGCGGCCGGGCCCTGGTCGTCTTCTAGAGCCGCCCCGACGACACACCCCGGCCGCCGTCGCGGCCGGGGTGTCCGTGCTGCTCGAACGGCGCATCCGGCGGCCGGAGCCGCCCGGGAAACTTCACCCGCCCAACCCGTTGACCCCATACCCACCGGTCGGTACGGTCCCCGGAACTCCCCAGTGCCACCCCCCTTCTCCGACTCCGTCCCCGCATCCACCGGAGTGTGCACGTTCATGGACACCGCAGCTCAGCTCACGGACACCCCCGGCTCCACCCCCTCCGATCCCCGGCGGCGACGCGTCGCCACCGCCGCTGCCCTCGCCTCGGCCGTCGAGTGGTACGACTACTTCGTCTTCGGTATCGCGGCCGCCCTGGTCCTCGGTGACCTGTACTTCCCCGCCGGCAGCTCCTCCGCCGGTGTGCTGGCCGCCTTCGCCACCTTCGCGGTCGGCTTCCTCGCCCGCCCTGTGGGCGGCGTCATCGCCGGGCAGCTCGGCGACAAGCGGGGCCGCAAGCCGATGCTGGTCCTCGCGCTCACGCTGATGGGCCTCGCCACCGCCGGCATCGGCCTGCTCCCCACGTACGAGACGATCGGCATCGCCGCGCCGATACTCCTGGTCCTGCTCCGCATCGTGCAGGGCATCGCGGTCGGCGCCCAGTGGGGCGGCGCGATGCTGATGGCCACCGAGTACGCCCCCGAGGGCAAGCGCGGGCTCTACGGCAGCCTCGTCCAGCTCGGCGTGCCCATCGGTGTCGTCACCGCCAACACCGTGTTCCTGGTCGCGGGCTCCCTCACCAGCGAGTCGGCGTTCGCCGCCTGGGGCTGGCGGGTGCCGTTCTTCGTCGGCTTCCTCGTCCTCGGTCTCGCCTGGTACATCCACACCAAGGTCGAGGAGACGCCCGAGTTCCGTGCGGCGGAACGCGCTCTCGCCGAGAAGGAGAAGAGCGAGACCCGCAGCCCCCTGCGCACGATCCTGCGCGACCACCTCGGCACCGTGTTCCTGGCCGGCGGCTCGTTCGCCGTCAACACCGCGACGTTCTACATCATCATCACCGGCGTCCTGGACTACGCGACCCGCGAACTCGACATGAAGCGGAGCGCGGTGCTCGCGGTGTCCCTGGGCGTGAGCCTCACCCAGCTGGTGCTGATACCCGCCGCGGCGGCCCTGTCCGACCGCATCGGACGGCTGCGGATCTACGCGGCCGGCGCCATCGGCCTGCTGGTGTGGGCCGTGCCGATGTTCCTGCTGATCGACACGGCGTCGCTGCTCTGGCTCGGCGTCGGGACCTTCGTCACCAGCTGCTTCCTGAGCATCATGTACGGGCCCCAGGCGGCGCTCTTCGCCGAGCTGTTCACCGCGGAGATGCGCTACACCGGTGCGTCCCTCGGCTACCAGATCGCCGCCGTCTTCGGCGGCGGCCTGGCGCCGTTCATGATGGTCCTGCTGCTGGAGGCGACCGGCACGTCCATGGCGGTGTCCGGCTACATCATCGGCCTGGCCGTGATCGCGCTGATCTCCATCAAGATCCTCGCCTCCCGGGCGGCGAAGGCCACCGCCCCGGCGTCCCCGGCCCCGGCCGAGGCGCACACCGACTGACCGCCGCGCGGTCCGACCGGCCCCGGATCCGTCGCCGCACGAGGCGGCGGGCCCGGGGCCGGCGTCGTGCGGAGGGGTCAGGCGCGGGGCCCGGTGAATTCGCTGTCGGGGGCCGGCGCCCGGCCGCGGGAACGGGACACCGCCACACCCGCGAGGCACAGCGCCCCGCCGCAGAGGGTCAGCCAGCCCGGCACCTCGTCCAGCGCGAGCCAGGACATCAGCACCACCAGCGCCGGGACCGCGTACGTCGTCGCCCCCATACGGCCGGCGGTCGTACGGGCCAGTGCGTACGCCCATGTCGTGAACGCCAGCGCCGTGGGGAAGACGCCCAGGTAGACCATGTTGAGCGTCGCCGGGAGCGGGGCGTCCGAGGCTTCCGAGACCAGCTGCCCGGCGAACGGCAGGCACGCCACCGCACCCACCAGACAGCCGAACGTCGTCGCCTGGAGCGCGCTCGCGTGTGCCAGCGCCGGCTTCTGCGCCACCACGCCGCCCGCGTAGCCGACCGCCGCCAGCAGGCACAGCAGCACGCCCAGCGTCGAGGCCCCGCCCTCGCCGGACATCGACAGGCCCACGACCACGGCCCCCGCGAACGACACGGCCATCCCCGCCACCAGCCGCGGTCCCAGCCCCTCGCCCAGCAGCCGGGCGCCCAGCAGCGCGATGAGGATCGGGCCGATGTTCACCACCATCGCGGCCGTGCCCGCGTCGACCTGCTGCTCGCCCCAGTTGAGCACCACCATGTAGACGCCGAACCACAGCAGACCGGAGACGATGATCCCCGGCCAGGCGGCGCGCGGCGGCAGCCCCTCCCGCCGGATCAGCAGGACACAGCCCAGGGCGAGGGAGCCCGCGAGCAGCCGGCCGAGGGCGAGCGCGCCGGGGGAGTACGCCTCACCCGCGCTGCGGATGGAGACGAAGGCGGACGCCCAGAGCACGACGGTGACGGCGGCGGCGGCCAGGGCGGGCCACTTCGTGTGGCGGATGGGGTTCGTCATGCTGCGACCGTAGAGGCTCGACCTTTCGGCGTTCACCGCAATATCCCGGGCTCGATCCCGAGGAGCGTGTGCAGCGCCCGCTCGCCGTCGTCCGTCACCTTCACGGCCCGGTCGGAGCCGATGCGGACGCACCAGCCGGCGTCCAGGGCGTGGCCGCACAGCCGGGCGCCCGCGACGCCGGCGAGGTGCGGTCTGCGCTCCGTCCAGTCGAGGCAGCCCCGTACGAGCGGGCGGCGGCCCTTGGCCGTCAGGTCGATCCCCAGGTCACCGAACCAGCGGGTGCCGCGGTCGGTGAGCGCGAAACCGGCGTCCTGGGTGAGCAGTCCACGGGCGGTCATGGCCCCGGTGATCGTGATGCCGAGACGCCCTGCCAGATGGTCGTAGCAGGTCCGCCCGCGCGCCAGGGCTCCGGCGACGGTGGACTCGCGCAGGGACCGCGGCGCCGGGGGAGGTCCGGGCGACGCGTGCGCGGCGAGTTCCTCGACGAGGTGCGCCACCCGGTCGTCGGCGAGCCTGACGTACCGGTGCCTGCCCTGCCGTTCCTCCGACAGCAGCCCGCCCGCGACGAGCTTGCCGAGGTGCTCGCTCGCGGTCGACGGGGCGACCCCGCCGTGCCGGGCGAGCTCCCCGGCCGTCCAGGCCCGTCCGTCGAGGAGGGCGAGGGCGAAGCCCGCGCGGGTCTCGTCGGCGAGCAGCGCGGCGAAGGCGGCGAGGTCGCGGGAGGAGGTCATGCCTCCCAGGATGCGTCAGGGACGTTTCGGCGTGGACCGAAGGGTGGCGCCGTGCCGGACGGTCCCGTACTGGAGCGCCAGGCCGTCGAGCAGGGCCTCGAGTCCCGTCTCGAACGCCCCTTGGTCCACCTGTTCCTGCCGGTCCGCCAGCAGGTGGGCCTGGCCCAGGTGCGGGTAGTCGGCCGGGTCGTAGGCCGTCGCGTCGTCGACGAAGCCGCGGGCGAAGGAGCCGAGCGCGGAACCGGTGATGAAGTAGCGCATCAGCGCGCCGATGCGGGTCGCCTGGGCGGGTGGCCAGCCGGCGCGGACCATCGCGCCGAAGACGGCGTCGGCCACCTTGAGGCCGGCCGGACGGCGGCCGGGTCCGCGGGCGAGGACGGGCACGGTGTTGGGGTGGGCGCTCAGGGCGGCGCGGTAGGAGACGGCCCAGTCGTGCAGGGCGGTGCGCCAGTCGCGGTCGTCGTCCTCGTCGAACATCGACAGGTCGACACGGGCGCTGACCGCGTCGGCGACCGCGTCGAGGATCTCGTCCTTGTTGCGGAAGTGGTTGTAGAGGGAGGGGCCGCTGACGCCGAGCTCCGCGGCGAGCCGGCGGGTGGAGACCGCGTCGAGCCCCTCCGCGTCCACGAGCGCGCTCGCCGTCTCGACGATGCGTTCTCTGCTGAGGAGGGGCTTGCGCGGGCGGGCCATGCGGCACATAGTAGGCCCTGCAGAAATAAACTAGCAGTGATAGTTAAAGTGGGGTGCCCGCAATGAACCTGGAGCTCGACGAGGAGCAGACGGCCGTCCGGCAGCTGGCGAAGGACTTCGTGGACCGTGAGATCACCCCGCACGTCGTGGAGTGGGACCGCGCGGAGAGCGTCGAGCGGGGCATCGTCAAGAAGCTGGGCGCGCTCGGCTTCCTCGGCCTCACGATCGACGAGGAGTACGGCGGCTCCGGCGGCGACCACCTCGCCTACTGCCTGGTGACCGAGGAGCTCGGCCGCGGTGACTCCTCCGTGCGCGGCATCGTCTCCGTCTCCCTCGGTCTGGTCGCCAAGACCGTCGCCGCCCACGGGACCGAGGAGCAGAAGCGCGAGTGGCTGCCCCGGCTCACGTCCGGCGAAGCCCTCGGCTGCTTCGGCCTCACGGAGCCGGGCACCGGCTCCGACGCGGGGAACCTGATCACCCGGGCCGTCGCCGACGGCGGCGACTACGTGATCAACGGCTCCAAGATGTTCATCACCAACGGCACCTGGGCGGACGTGGTGCTGCTGTTCGCCAGGACCAACGACACGCCCGGCCACAAGGGCGTGTCCGCCTTCCTCGTCCCCACGGACACCCCCGGGCTCACCCGCCGCACCGTCCACGGAAAGCTGGGGCTGCGCGGCCAGGCCACCGCCGAGCTGGTGCTCGAGGACGTCCGGGTGCCGGCGTCCGCCATGCTCGGCGCGGAGGGCAAGGGCTTCTCCATCGCCATGTCCGCACTCGCCAAGGGCCGGATGTCGGTCGCCGCCGGCTGCGTCGGGATCGCGCAGGCGGCCCTCGACGCGGCGGTCGGATACGCCAAGGAGCGCGAGCAGTTCGGCAAGCCCATCGCGCACTACCAGCTGGTGCAGGAGCTGCTCAGTGACATAGCCGTCGACGTGGACGCCGCCCGGCTGCTGACGTGGCGGGTCGCCGACCTGATCGACCGGGGGGAGCAGTTCGCCACCGCCGCCTCCCAGGCCAAGCTGTTCGCCTCCGAGGCCGCCGTGCGCTGTGCCAACAACGCCCTCCAGGTCTTCGGCGGTTACGGCTACATCGACGAGTACCCCGTCGGCAAGCTGGTGCGCGACGCCCGCGTGATGACCCTGTACGAGGGCACCAGCCAGATCCAGAAGCTGATCATCGGCCGCGCGCTGACCGGGATCTCCGCCTTCTGACCACCCTTCGCCCGGGTCGACGACGGGCCGGACCGCTTCCGGGAGCACCGGGCCGGCCTCCGGGAGCCGCTCGCGGACCACGATCCGTCCCGGAAGCCGTGGTCAGGCTCTAAGCGCTTGCTCACCGTCGGGGTATGGTGTTCGTCCTGTGCCACGAAAGGGGCGAACGAGCGATGAGTGCGGCGGACGAGACGGCGGACCGGGCGGCCGGCGGGGAGCAGCCGTGGGACGAGGTCACACCCGAGGCGGCCAGGAAACTGCTCATCGCCGCAGTCGAGGCCTTCGCGGAGCGCGGTTACCACGCGACCACCACCCGGGACATCGCCGGCCGCGCCGGCATGAGCCCGGCGGCGCTCTACATCCACTACAAGACCAAGGAAGAGCTGCTCCACCGGATCAGCCGCATCGGGCACGACAAGGCCCTCGACATCCTTGACGCCGCCTACGCCGGCGCGGGCACGCCCACCGACCGGCTCGCCGACGCCGTGCGCTCGTTCGTCCGCTGGCACGCCGGCCGGCACACCACCGCCCGCGTGGTGCAGTACGAACTCGAAGCGCTCAGCGAGACCCACCGCACCGAGATCATCGGCCTGCGCAGGCAGAGCGACGCCGTGGTGCGCCGCATCCTCGAAGAGGGCGTGGAGGCCGGCGAGTTCGACGTGCCGGACGTGCCCGGGACCGCCGTCGCCGTGCTGTCGCTCTGCATCGACGTGGCGCGCTGGTTCAACACCCGGGGCCGCCGCACGCCCGACGAGGTCGGCGCGCTCTACGCCGACCTCGTCCTGCGCATGGTGAGCGCTCAGAAGAAGTAACGCGACAGCGACTCCGCCACGCACACCGGCTTGTCGCCGCCCTCGCGCTCGACGGTGACGAGGGCGGTCACCTGGACGCCCCCGCTGCCCGCCTCGTCGACGCTCTGCAGCACCGCGGTGGCCCGCAGCCGCGAGCCCACGGGCACGGGAGCGGGGAAACGGACCTTGTTGGTGCCGTAGTTGATGCCCATCTTCATGCCCTCGACCCGGAGCACCTGGGGCACCAGGGCGGGCAGCAGCGACAGCGTCAGATAGCCGTGGGCGATCGTCGTGCCGAACGGGCCGCTCGCGGCACGCTCGGGGTCCACGTGGATCCACTGGTGGTCGCCGGTGGCGTCGGCGAAGAGATCGATCCGCTTCTGGTCGACCTCGAGCCAGTCGCTGTGTCCCAGCTGCTCGCCCACCCCTTGGCGCAGCTCCTCGGGGGAAGTGAAGATCCTCGGCTCTGCCATGTCCTGGTGCCTGCCTCTCGACCGTTGTGACACTCATGTCTAAGCGCTTGCTCAGCATGGTTGGGTGGGCGCCCTCCTGTCAACGACGGACCAGTAGGCTTCGAGGAGTGCCACAGATTCCAGAGAAGATCCACGAGCTCACGGTCGGCCAGCTCTCGGCGCGCAGCGGAGCCGCCGTGTCCGCCCTGCACTTCTACGAGTCCAAGGGCCTCATCAGCAGCCGCCGCACCAGCGGGAACCAGCGCCGCTACAGCAGGGACGCGCTGCGCCGGGTCGCCTTCGTGCGCGCCGCCCAGCGCGTCGGCATCCCGCTCGCCACGATCAGGGACGCCCTCGCGGAGCTGCCGGAGGAGCGGACGCCCGACCGTGACGACTGGGCCCGGCTCTCCCGCGCCTGGCGCGGCGAACTCGACGAGCGCATCAAGCAGCTCAGCCGGCTCCGCGACCATCTGACCGACTGCATCGGCTGCGGCTGCCTCTCGCTGCAGACCTGCGTGCTGTCCAACCCGGACGACGTCTTCGGTGAGCAGCTCACCGGTTCACGGCTGCTGCCGGAGCGGCGCCGCGCCGGCGACGGGACCTGACCGGGGACGCCGACGGGCCCGGTCCCCCCGGACCGGGCCCGCCAGCGCCGCGCGCGTACTCGCGCGCCGGGCGGAGTCACTCGAACTCCGTACCGCCCTTGCGGGTCAGGTACGCCGGGCTGACCGCCTTCGCGATCGCCCGCCCGCCGGTGACCGGGCTGTACCGCTCCACCACGGGCCGGACGACGACGCCCTCCCTCAGGTGCAGTCGGCGGCCCGACACCGTCTCACGGCCGTTCGCCAGCTCCAGCACCGTGTCCACGTCGTACGGGCCCTTGAACAGCCGTGGTACCACCGGCAGTTCACCGCCGAGGACGGCCGCCGCGTCCAGCCAGTGGACCTCGCCGTCGATCTCCGCCGAGATGTCGAACACCGCATAGCCCGGCCCGGCCTCCGCCCTGGCGTTCTTGCCGTACCCGAGGTCCTGCACCCCGGCGCCGTACACCTCGGCGAACAGCCCCACCCGGCTCGCGCCCAGCCTTTCGGCAAGGCGTGCGGCGATCTTGGGCACACCGTTCCCGAGGACCGCGCGCCAGTACAGGTTGGTCCGGTCCTCCTTGAGCGCCAGGCCCTTGGCGCCGAAGCCCTTGGACGAGACCTGCACCCGTCCGCCGTCCGCCGTGCTGTAGGTCGTCAGACATGCGGTGCCGTGCAGCTTCTCGGTGATCACGACGGGCTCGCCCGGCTCGAAGATGCCCGGATAGCGCTGCAGATTCTCGATGTCCACCCACGGCAGCAGGCCGGGAGCCGCCTCGATCTCGCCACTCATCCTGGACGGTACCGGCGGCGCCCACTTGGTGATCGAGAGCAGCTCCGCGAAGTCCGTGCCGTCCGCGGCCGCCCGCACCAGATCGACGTCGGCGAGCGCCCGGGGCCGGCACACGATTCCCTGCGAGAGCTCGCCCCGCAGCCGCACCGCCTTGACCCGGTCGCCCTCGCCGCCCGCCAGACGCCCCGTCAGGCCCAGCTCCTCGATGAGCGCCGCCGGGAGCACCGCCTGCTCGGGGATGTAGAGCGCGGCGTCACCGGTGCGATAGACGCCCTTCGCGACGACGGCCCGGTACAGGCCCACCTGGGCCAGTTCCAGGGCGTCGGCGTTCGGATGCTCGTGAACGGTCAGCAGTTCGGCGGTGACCCGCAGCGTCGACATCTCATGGCTCCTCGGTGGTGGTTCTCATCACCGCCAACTCTGGGGCGGCCCAATCCCAGTGGCCCACCGGTTTTCCACCCTGGTAGCGTCGCGCCCTTCGGCGGGCGGGAGCCGCGACCGGAGTATTCGACAGGACGTGGCGCACATGCCCTCACCGGCACTCGACGCGGCGGTGGACCGCATACGGACGGTCTTCGCGGGCAGCACCAGCCCCATGGAGACGGGCTGCGGCATGTGCCATCTGCCCGAGGAGACGGCGTTGCTGCGAACGCCGGACGTGGAACTGCCCGACGACGTGCTGTGGATGTTCGCCCACGAGGTGCCGAACCACTTCGACGACCATCCGGCGGTGATGCGCCGGATCCTGCCGCAGCTGGCGGGCCGGCTGGCGACGGGCCGGTTCGCCGGTCTCGACGCCTACGAGCTGACCGGCCTCGGCCGCTCGGGCTGGCACACCTGGCCTGCCGAACAGGCCTGCGCCGTAAGAGCGTTCCTCGAGGCGTGGTGGGCGGACACGGTCACCTCCGAGGCACCCCCGTACCCGGTGCACGAGGTGTTCGAGTCGTGCGTGACGGCGGGCTCCACCGTGACGCCGTATCTGGCCGTGTGGGCCGGGCAGCCGCTCGGCGGACCGGCGGACCGGCATCTGTCCGATTGCCTCGACCGGTGGATCGACGATCTGATCGGGGATCTCACGTCGCCCCTCTTCAGCTGGTGGTCCGACCCCTACCGCGACGAGCCCCTCGCGGAGCTCCAGGCGTGGCTGGTCGAGCACGCGCCCCCGCGACTGCGTGCCGTCGGCGCCGACCCGCTGCTCGTGTTCAAGACCGGGCTGCTGGCCCTGCCGTACGACGAGCGCTGGACCGAGGAGGTGTGGGCCGCGGCGCCGGGCTCCTGAGCCCGGCGGGTTCCGGCCCCCGTACCGGAACCCCCGCGTCTCAGGCGACGGACGCGAGCTCGCGCCGACCGGCCCGCTTCGCCGCGGAGACGGCTTCCGCCGTCAGCACGGGCTGGGGGACGACGATGCCGCAGCCGGTGCAGACCGGACCGGACCACGGTTCGTGCTCCAGCTGCTGCCGCCACACGATGTGCGTGTCCGAGCACACCGGGCAGGCCGTCCCCGGCTCCGCCTCCAGGGCGCCGATCAGGCGGCGCAGCACCTCGGCGAGCGGCGCCGACGGGTGTTCCGTCGGGGTGTCGCAACGGGCCACACCGTTGCCGCCCCAGGTCCTGCGGTGCCAGTCGTCGATGTGTCCGGGCCGCCGCAGCCCGTCGTGCTTCTCCCGTTTGCGGCGGTCCGCGAAGTTGTCCTCGTAGGCGAGCCAGACGGCCCGCGCCTCTTCCAGTTCCTCGAGCGCGGCCACCAGCCGCGCCGGATCCGGGGCCCTGTCCTCCGGGTCGATACGGTGCCGGCCGCACAGGTGGTCCCATGTGGCGCGGTGCCCGTACGGGGCGAAGCGTTCCAAACATTTGCGCAGTGAGTAGCGCCGCAGCGCCAGGTCACACCGTGGGTCACGCACCTGTCTCGCGAGACTCCGGAAACCGGCCATCGCAAGTCCACCTCCGTCGCTGGTACATCGGCGTTGAAGAATGGACGTAGGAGTGCCCGTTTCGGCTCCATCGAAAAGAGAAACGTGCCGGTTCGGCCGGATCACGTCCCTGGCGCGGCGCCCCCGATCCGTCCCGCCGTCAGCACCACCCGTGCCAGTTCCTCGTGACAGATGTCGCCGTGCGCGCCCGTCGGCGGCCGGCCGTGGCGCACCACGGCGGAGGCGTCGACGCTGACGCAGCCCGCGGCCGGCACCCCGCCGCGCAGGGCCTCGTCCAGCGTCAGCCGTGGCGTGTCCGCGACGCCCTGGATGCCGTCGTGTCCCATCGCCCACCACCGGGGGTCCGTCCCCGCCGCGGCGTGCGTGTCGCCGGCCAGACTGGACGCCAGCGGATAGAACACCCCGAGCGCGGTGTCGTGCCGTGAATGGCACGCCACCACCGGTCCGTCGACCAGCTGCTCGAAGCCGCCCAGCACCCCGCGGCGGTACGGCGCGTGAGGCAGGCCGGTGGCGAACGCGTAGTGGGAGAAGGCCGCCTGGAGCAGCGTCACCGACTTCACGTTGCACGCCCCCTCCGGCAGCCCGCGCAGGGCGAAGGCGACCAGCCTCGCGCCGTGACCGTGGCCGACGAGATGCACCCGTACCCGGGGCGCGGAGCGGGACAGCCGTCCCAGCAGCGGACCGAGACCCAGTTCGCCGACCGTGCCGGCCCGCCGTTTCATCGCGTAGTACGTCGTCTGCCGCAGCAGCTCCCTCGCGCCCCGCCAGGCAGGCCCAGCCGCGCCGTCCGGCGCGTGGACGCCGAGTGCCGCCGCAAGACGCCGGCAGAGCGTGAGGGTGTCCTCGTACAGGACGGCCGGGGGGCTCTGCTCGTCCCGCGGCAGGTCCTCGGCGAAGCCCGCCTCCAGCCCGCCCGGCGGGACCGCAGCCAACTGCCGTGCCAGCATGCCGAACTCGGCGAAGGCCGCCCGGGAGTCCGGCTGTTCCCCGAGAAGCCACGCCAGCCGCGCGACGGTCGCCGTGTGTCCGGGGAACAGACCGGTGAGCAGCTCGCGCGTCGCGCCGTCCAGGCCGGTGCCCTGCGCCGGCACGTCGTCCGCCAACTCCGAGCCGGGGAACGGCTCGTCGGGGAACCGCATCGAGGGCCACAGCACGCCGGCGTACCCGACCTGGGTGCCCGGCCTTCCGCCCGCCAGTTTGGGGAAGGGCGCGAAGAACGCCGAGTGCAGCCGGCGGGCCAGCGCGGGGGAGTTGTTCCAGCCATGCGCGAAGACGACGAGATCGGTGACGTCCAGCCCGGCGAGCGTGTCGTACGGTCCGCCGCCCGGGTCGCCGTCCGCGTCGAAGCAGATCTCCCGGTACGGCTGCACACTCATGCCCGCCATGGCCCGCCCCTCCCCTTGCGCTGCGCTGCTGGCCCAGCATCCTGCGCAAGAGGAGAAACGGCCATACCCCGCGAGAGGTCGGAGACGGTCGGCCGCGGTGACGCGGCGCATCCCCCCTCACGCCGGTGGGGATGCCCCCACCGGCCTCTTCGCGGCGGGCGCGGTGTGCGAGGGGGCGCCGGTGCCGGTCGGGCGGCGGACGCTCAGTAGCGCAGGTACCGCTTCCGTACGGCCCTGAACGCGGCGAGGTCGTCCTGCCAGGCGCCGACGACCTCGTCGGTGTCCGCGCCCGCGTCGATCAGGGTGCGCACGCGGGTGGAACCGGTCAGCTTGTCGATCCAGTTGTCGGAGCGCCAGGCGAAGCCGCTCCAGCTCCGCTTCGCCGTCACCAGCAGGCCGATGCCCGCGCGGACCGGGTCGAAGGACTTGCGGTCGTGGACGTGGAGCTGCACGCCGCCGACGGTCTTGCCCTGCCACTTGGAGAAGGTGGGCGCGAAGTACGCCTCACGGAAGCGGACGCCGGGCAGACCGAGACCGTTGGCCGCCTCCGCCCAGGCCGGGCCGATGCCCTCCGCGCCCAGCAGCTCGAAGGGGCGGGTGGTGCCGCGGCCCTCCGAGAGGTTCGTGCCCTCGAACAGGCAGGTGCCGGAGTAGACCAGCGCCGTCTCCGGGGTGGGCATGTTGGGGCTGGGCGGGACCCAGGGCAGGCCCGTGTCGTCGAAGAAGTCGCCCCGCCGCCACCCCGACATCCGTACGATGTCGAGCTCGACGGGCCGGGACAGGAACTCGCCGTTGAACAGCAGCGCCAGTTCGGCGACGGTCATGCCGTGCGCCTGCGAGATCGGTTCCCGGCCCACGAACGTCGCGAACGCCTTGTCGAGCACCGGCCCGAGCGCCGCCCTGCCGGTGACCGGGTTCGGCCGGTCGAGGACGACGAAACGCTTGCCGGAGAGGGCCGCCGCCTGCATGCAGTCGAACAGCGTCCAGATGTACGTGTAGAAGCGGGCGCCCGCGTCCTGGATGTCGAAGACGACGGTGTCGACGCCGGAGGCCGTGAAGATGTCGGCGAGCGGCTGTCCGCTCTTGAGGTACGTGTCGTAGACGGGCAGCCCGGTCGCCGGGTCGTCGTAGCGGCCCTCGGAGCCGCCCGCCTGCGCGGTGCCGCGGAAGCCGTGCTCGGGACCGAAGACCGCGACGAGGTCCACGCGGTCGTCGGCGTGCATCACGTCCACGATGTGGCGTACGTCGCGGGCGATGCCCGTGGGGTTGGTGACCATGCCGACGCGCTGCCCGGACAGTGCCGCGTACCCGTCGGCCGCCAGGCGTTCGAAACCGGTGTGGACCCGGCCGCGGCCCTGCGCGGCGGCGGGTGTGGGGGCGGCGGCGAGTGCCCCCACCGCGCCGCCCGCGACCAGCAAACCCCGTCTGGACAGGCTCATCGAGCTACCTCCGTGATCGCCGTGTGTCATGACCACTGCACGCTAGCGCTCATGTCGGCCCCGGGGAACGACCCCGGCATGTGCTTGTGCCCCCTTCCGAAGTGACATACCGACTGGTTAGTCTGCGCGCACGGGACCTGTGCAGGGAAAGGCGGAGCTGATGAGTACGGTGCAGGGCGCTGGGGTTGTGGTCACGGGCGCGGGCGGAGGCATCGGAGCCGCACTGGCACGCCGCTTCGCCGCGGAAGGCGCCAAGGTCGTCGTCAACGACATCGACGCGGGCAAGGCCAAGACCGTCGCCGACGAGATCGGCGCCGTCGCCGTACCCGGCGACGCCTCACAGATCGTCGAGGAGGCCCGTGACGCCCTCGGCGGTGTCGTGGACGTCTACTGCGCCAACGCGGGGCTCGCCTCCGGCGGCGACGCCTTCGCCGACGAGGACGTATGGGCCGCGGCCTGGGACGTCAACGTGATGGCCCACGTCCGCGCGAGCAGGATCCTGCTCCCCGACTGGCTCGAGCGGGGCGCCGGACGCTTCGTGTCCACCGTGTCCGCCGCCGGGCTCCTCACCATGATCGGCGCGGCGCCCTACAGCGTCAGCAAGCACGGCGCCCTCGCCTACGCCGAG
The DNA here is from genome assembly GCF_040677245.1 of Streptomyces kurssanovii. NCBI lineage: Bacteria > Bacillati > Actinomycetota > Actinomycetes > Kitasatosporales > Streptomycetaceae > Streptomyces > Streptomyces kurssanovii. Next base: position 2,965 of record NZ_JBFAQK010000040.1, on the reverse strand, counting down.
TGGCTCTCCCTCACCTACCGGCACCGCGGCCTCAAGGTCCACGCCATCTGCCCCCAGGGCGTACGGACCGACATGCTGACCGCCAGTGGCAGCGCCGGTGAACTCGTCCTCACCCCGACCGCGATCGAGCCCGAGGACGTCGCCGACTCCCTCTTCACGGCCATGGCGGAGGACCGCTTCCTCGTCCTGCCGCACGCGGAGGTCGCCGACTACTACGCGGCCCGCGCGACGCAGAACGACCGCTGGCTGGCCGGCATGAGCCACCTCCAGCAGAAGTGGGAGGAGGCCCGCCGATGAGCTCGATCTACGCCGCCAAGCCCTGGCTCTCCCAGCTCAGCGACGGCCAGCGGGCACCGATCGACCCGCCCGCGACCGTGCTGCACTCCTTCCGCGCCGCCGTCGGCCGAGCCCCCGGGCACACCGCGCTCGCCTACTTCGACGGTCGCCTGAGCTACCGCGAGACCGACGACCTGTCCGACTCCGTCGCCGGGCACCTCGCCGCCCGTGGGATCTCCCGCGGCGACCGGGTCGCGATCATGCTCCAGAACACACCGCACTTCGTGATCGCCCTGCTCGGCGCGTGGAAGGCCGGGGCCACCGTCGTCCCCCTCAACCCGATGTACAAGTCGGGCGAGGTCGCCCACGTCCTCGCCGACGCCGAGGTGAGCGCGCTGATCTGCTCGGACCGCGCCTGGGAGGGACACCTGCGCGACTGCGCCGCCGCCTCGCCGGTACGCGTGGCCCTCACCGCCTGCGAACTCGACCTGCAGACGCGGAACGACGAACGGGTCCTCGGCTTCGAGCGCACCGCGCCCGCCGACGACGCGGACGACCTCCTCGCCGTCGCACGCCAGGGCCTGCCCGCACCCGCCGACCGCGAACTCACGGCCACGGACGTCGCGCTGATCAGCTACACGTCCGGCACCAGCGGCACCCCCAAGGGCGCCATGAACCTGCACGGCGGCATCACCTACAACGCGGAACGCCAGCGCACCGGCCACCCCGTGCCCGAAGGCGCCTGCTACTTCGTGCTCGCGCCGCTGTTCCACATCACCGGCATGGTCTGCCAGCTCGCCGCCTGCGTCGCCAACGCGGGCACCCTGGCACTCGCCTACCGCTTCGAGGCCGGTGTCGTGCTCGACGCGTTCCTCGAGCACCGCCCCGCGTACACCGTCGGGCCCTCGACCGCCTTCATGGCGCTCGGCGCCCACCCCTCCGCCACCCCGGAGCACTTCGAGTCCTTCGAGGTCATCTCCTCCGGTGGGGCGCCCGTGCCGCCCGCGCTCGTCGAGAAGTTCAGAGCCGGCTTCGGCCCCTACATCCGCAACGGCTACGGACTCACCGAGTGCACCGCCCCCTGCGCGTCCGTACCCCCGGAGAAGGAGGCCCCCGTCGACCCGGCCTCCGGCACCCTCTCCGTCGGACTCCCCGGCCCCGACACGGTCGTCCGCATCATCGACGACAAGGGCGAGGACGTGCCCTTCGGCGAGCAGGGCGAGATCGCGGTGTCCGGCCCGCAGGTGGTGCCCGGCTACTGGCGGCTCCCCGAGGCCACCGCGGAAGCCTTCCCCGACGGCGAACTGCGCACCGGCGACATCGGCTTCATGGACGCGGACGGCTGGCTCTACGTCGTCGACCGCAAGAAGGACATGATCAACGCCTCCGGCTTCAAGGTCTGGCCGCGCGAGGTCGAGGACGTCCTCTACACCCACCCCGCCGTCCGCGAGGCGGCCGTCGTGGGCATCCCCGACGCCTACCGCGGGGAGAGCGTCAAGGCGTTCGTCAGTCTGCGGCCCGGGGCGGCGGCGGAACCGGAGGAGATCTCCGCGTACTGCGCCGAGCGGCTGGCCGCCTACAAGTACCCGCGCGAAGTCGAGATCCTGCCGGAGCTCCCGAAGACGACAAGTGGGAAGATCCTCAGGCGAGAACTGCGTTCCCCGGCTTAGCAGCCGGCCGAGGGCGGCACAAGACACATCGGAGACAGAAAGAAAGGCGGGTGGCGGCAATGGCCAGGACGACGGACGGGGACGGCACCCCCGTCCCGCAGAGGCTGCTGGCCGCCGCCACCCGCCTCTTCGCCGAACGCGGCTACGACCGCACATCGGTGCAGGAGATCGTGGAGGCGGCCGGCGTCACCAAGGGGGCGCTCTACCACTACTTCGGTTCGAAGGAGGACCTCCTCCACGAGGTCTACGCCCGCGTGCTCCGCGTCCAGCAGCAACGCCTCGACGCGTACGCGGACGCCGACGAGCCCGTCGAGACCCGGCTGCGCGGGGCGGCGGCGGACGTCGTCGTCACCACGATCGAGAACCTCGACGACGCGGACATCTTCTTCCGCTCCATGCACCACCTGAGCCCGGAGAAGCACAAACAGGTCCGCGCGGAACGCCGCCGCTACCACGAGCGCTTCCGCGCGCTGGTGGAGGAGGGGCAGCAGGACGGCGTCTTCTCCTCGGCCACCCCGGCGGACCTGGTGGTCGACTACCACTTCGGCTCGATCCACCACCTGTCGACCTGGTACCGCCCGGACGGCCCCCTCACGAAGCAACAGGTCGCGGACCACCTGGCGGACATGCTCCTGAGAGCGCTGCGGCCGTAGCGGCCCGCGTGTCCGCTGCGCGGGGCGTGGTGCGTGGGGCCGGCGTGACCGTGGCGCGGGACGTGTCTGCTGTGCGGGGCGTGGTGCGTGGGGCCGGCGTGCCCGCTGCGGGGGACTTGCCCGCTGTGCGGGGCGTGGTGCCTGAAGCCGACGTGCCCGCGGCGCGGGACGTGTCCGCTGTGCGGGGCGTGGTGCCCGGGTCGGCGCGACCGTGGTGCGGGGTATGACGCCTGCGGTGGACTGTTGCCCGCTGCGAGGGGCTTGTCCCCTCCCCGCCCCTTCCCGAAACCGGGCTCCGCCCGGACCCGTACCGCGCTCCGCGCGGTGCCCTCAAGCGCCGGGCGGGCTGACTTTGTCAGCCCCGCC